>NZ_JAKMSC010000011.1:0-47098 GCF_025772425.1 Campylobacter sp. FU_497
GCTTTTTTGTGGAGTTTTTATTTCTTCTTTTAACTCTTCTTTGATGTCTTTAGTGTGTGGAATTTTATTTAAATTTTCTTGTGTTGTTTCGGTTTTGTTTTTGTGATTTTTTATATCTTTTAAAAGTATTATAAAATCTTTTATATTTTGGCTAAGCTCTTTTAGTATATGAGTGTTTTGAATTTTTATGTTTTCTGGTTTAGCTAGTTCTTTGTTGATAAGTGTTAAATTTTTATTAAGATTTTTGATAAAATTATCCGCAATATTTTGGAGTTTTTCTTGACTAATAGAACTTGGGTTTTTATTGATATAATTTTTAAAATTTTCTATTTTATCAAATAGCTTAAAAAGTGTCTTGTAGTTTGTATTTTCTAAAGAAATTTTATTATCTTTTTTGTGATTTTGTAAGATGCGAATAAGTTCTTTTAGTGTACTTGTGGTGTCAAGATTTTTAAGATCTAAATTACTTATATCACGTTTTAGATTTTCGCTAGTAGCCCCTTTTATGGTATTTAAAAGATTAAAAAAGCTTTGTGGTAAATTTTGTTCTTTTAAAGAATGATTGAGTTTTGCTTCTAAAAATACACCTGAATTTTTTACCAAAGATGAAAGATTTTTATTGTTGATATCTTTAGCGGGTTTAACTAGATCTTCTAAAACTTTAAGTAGTTTTTCAAATTCAGGATTTTTAGAAAGCTCTGCTTGAAGTTTTTTAATTTCATTAGCAAAATTAGGTGCAAAATTTAAATCTTTGTGATTTTTTAATACTGCTAAATCAGGATCTTTGTTGGTTTTGATTTGATCTAAAAGTTTATTTAATAATTCTTGTAATTTTTGATCGATTTTGCTTACATAATCTTTAGGTAATTTGACTTCAGGATTGTTTTTAGAAAATAAAGGATTTTTTAAAGCATCATTGAGTGAGGTTTTTTTGTCTGATTTCTCACTTTTGTTGTCTTTGCTTGTTTCGTTTTTTGCAAATTGATTTTGATTGTTAGAAATATTAGTTATCATCTAGCATTACCATATTACCTGGTTTTCTTTTAAATTTGGTTAGATTTTTAAATTTTGGTTTATCTATAGCAAAGGCAATTAAAACAGCTAACAAAACGATGTAAAAATACATAAAACCATTGCCTTCAAAATAATACATCAAAGTTCCAAGCACAGCAGGCGCAAATAAAGCACCAAAAGAATAAGTAAAAAGAACGGCTCTGCCTAGCTCAACTCTTTTGCTAGAATCATCAAGCATATCATTTGCTCTAGCTAAAGAAAGAGCATATAAACAACACATTCCCATACCTAGTAAAAAGCCAAAAAAGTATTTTAAATAAATATTATAGCTTAATAATAAAATACAAAGCATAGCACTTAAAGCGGTAAAAGCGCATAAAATAATAGCAAATTTACGACTAATTTTATCAGAAAGGGTTCCGATGAAAAGTTGAGATATAAATCCTCCTAACATGGTACAAAATATAAAAATCGAAGCTTCTTTTGCGCCAAATCCTTGTATGAGTATAAATAAAGAAGCCATGGAGAAAAATCCATTCAAAAGCATACCTGCTATAAAGCTTGTCACTAAAGCTAAAGGCACTATATCAAAAACTTTAGGGATGGAAATTTTGGTTTTTTGTGGTAAAACCGGCTCTTTAATACGGATTAAAAATAAAGGAATAGAAGCAAACATGATAAAACTAGCGCTTAAAATAAATACTGTATTACTTGGGAAATCAAATGACATAAGTAAAATTCCAAAGCCTGATGATGAGTAAAATACTACTTCATAAAAGGCTATTACTCTTGAGCGAATAGCATTTTTTGCTTTTTCATTAAGCCATGATTCTATGACCATTAAAAGTGCATAATAGCAAAAACCAAGCAAAAATCTCAAAACCATCCAAAAATATAGATTAGAATTTAAACTATGAAGCATAGTAGCTATACCAAAAATGATGGCAAAAATTCCAAAAGATCTTATATGTCCTACTTTAGAGACTATCCTATGGGCACTAATAGTGCTTACCATGGCACCAAGAAAATAACAACTTCCTATTATCCCTATATAAAAATTACTAACATCGTTATGTTTTAGAATAATTGCTATAGAATTTACCGTTAAAGCACTTCCTATAAAAACAAAAATCATACCAAAAAACAATGCAGTTAATGATCTAATCGTTCTCTTTGAGCTCAACATTTTCTTATTAAAAAATTATATACTAATACCGCTATGGGTGTGACAAACATTGCACAAAACAAGGCAAAAATACTCATTAAGCCTTGAAACTCTAAAAATAAAAATCCTGCTATTAAAAACACATAAGCAAAAATTTTAAATAAAGAAAAAAAAGCCAATGCGTTTTTAAAAATACTTTTAAATTTTGGTTTTAAATCGTCATCTATATGGATAAATTTTATAATTTTTGGCAAAGAATATTGTTTTTTAGCAAAAATTTGCAAAGGCCTTTGTGTAAAATCATAATTTTTAGCTGCTTTAAAAATAAAATTTTTATAATTTAAAAAAGATATCAGAATGATTAAATTTTGAGCTAAAAAGCCAAATTCAAAGCTTATAAAGGTTTTAAAGCTTAACTCTTTATAGAAAAAAACTCCTGCTAAGAAAAGTAAATTTAATCCTAGCAAGAGTTTTAGTAAAATTTTAGGCTTTAGGATCATTTTTTAAATCTTTATAGCGATTTTCTTCTTTAAATTCCTCATAGCTTTTTACTTGTGCTTTGTAAGCTTTATAAACATTTAAAATCGCTGCAGCTACTCCTATAAACACTCCTACCCAAAAAAGCCAAGCTATACCGGTTAAGTTTTTTAAAAAATAGCCTATACCAACTCCGATTAAAACAGCTACAACCATGGATATGCCAAGGCTTAATCCATCTGCAGCTTCTATACCTTTGCGAATGATTTTTTGTCTTTTATTCATAGGGCTTTAAAACTTTCTTGTGCTGCTTGTATAGTTTTATCAATGATTTTTTTATCCATACATTCACATATAAAACCTGTTTCAAATTGAGATGGTGCTAAATACACGCCTTTGCTTAGCATTTGTGTATGAAATTTAGCAAATAATTTAGTATCTGATTTTAAAGCATCTTGATAATTATTAACAGGGTTTTCACAAAAGAAAAATCCAAACATAGAACCAACGCAATTAACTTGCAAAGGAATTTTATAATCATTTGCAGCTTCTTTAAAGCCTTGAGTAAGTCTTTTACCTAGTTTTTCTAATTTTTCATATAAACCTTCATAATTTCTTGCTTTTTTTAAGCTCGCATAACCTGCAGCCATAGCAAGAGGATTACCACTTAGTGTTCCTGCTTGATATACCCCACCCAAAGGACTTAATAAATCCATAATCTCAGCTCTTGCAGCAAAAGCAGCCGCAGGCATACCTCCGCCTATAACCTTACCAAAAGTTACTATATCAGCTTTTATATTATTAATTCCAAAAGAGCCTAGATATGAAGCTCTAAAGCCACTCATAACTTCATCAAAAATCAAAAGAATTTGATGCTCATCACATAGTTTTCTTAGCTCTTGTAAAAATTCTATTTTAGCAGGTACTAGGCCCATGTTTCCTGCAATTGGCTCTATAATAATACAAGCTATATTGTCATCATTATTGATTAAGTTTTTAACACTTTCAATGTCATTATAAATAGCTACTAAGGTATTTTTAGCTACATCAGTTAAAACTCCTAGTGAGCTTGGGGTGTTAAAAGTAGCGGCGCCACTTCCAGCGCTTACTAGTAAAGAATCAGAATGCCCATGATAACATCCTTCAAATTTGATGATTTTATCTTTTTTGCTAAATCCTCTTGCAAGACGAATAGCACTCATAGTGGCTTCTGTGCCACTGCTTACAAAGCGTATTTTGTCTAAATGTGGCCAATCTTTTAAGATAAATTTAGCCAACTTAGTTTCAGCTAGGGTTGGTGCGCCAAAGCTTGAACCATGTTCTAATGCTTTTTTACAAGCTTTTTCAATATCCTCATCACAATGCCCAAAAAGTAAAGGCCCCCAACTTTGTACATAATCTATATAAGTATTATCTTCTATATCGCTAATATAAGCACCTTTTCCTTGCTTGATAAATAAAGGATTGCTACCTACACTTGCAAAAGCACGCACAGGAGAATCAACCCCGCCCGCTATATATTCACAAGCTTCTTCAAAGGCTTTTTTATTATTTTTCATTTTTTACTCCTTTTGTTATTAGTAATATAATCATAAAGCGATTTCATCTCATCTTCTGTTAATGAGTAAGTTGGCATAATGCTTTTTGCCTCTTGAGGTTGGCTTAAAATTTCTCTAAAACGTGTATAAGGAGTGTTTTTAATACTTGGCACTATAAAAGGTGTTTTTTCTCCATTTTTAGTATAATATCCTAGTATTTGTTGTCCTCCATCGCCATGGCATTTAGCACAACTTATGCCTCTTGGATTTTTGTAAAGGGATTCTTGGTATTCTTTAGGTGAGATAAAATCTTCAGCCCAAACACCATAAACTATAAAAAACAAAAATAAAATAATTTTCATTTATCACCTTTAACAAAAAAGAAGTTTTATTATGATACAATTTTTTAAGTTAAAGAAAGCTATAAATTTAAGGAAAGAAATGACACTTTTAGATGGTAAAAAGCTAAGTGATGAGATAAAAAATAATCTAAAACAAGAAGTATTAGAACTTAAAACCCAAAGCATAGAGCCTTGTTTGGCTGTGATTTTAGTAGGTGAAGATCCTGCTAGTGCTACTTATGTGGGTTCTAAAGCAAAGGCTTGTGAGCAATGTGGGATCAAGTCTTTGGTTTATAGACTTGATGTAAACACAACTCAAAATGAACTTTTGGCTTTGATTAATACCTTAAATCATGATGATAGTGTTGATGGAATTTTAGTTCAGCTTCCATTACCAGCACATATTAATAAAGATATCATTTTAGAAAGTATTAATTTTAATAAAGATGTAGATGGTTTTCATCCTTTTAATGTCGGGAATTTAAATTTAAATTTAAAAGGTGGTTTTTTGCCATGTACGCCTTTGGGTGTTATGAAAATTTTAGAGCATTATGATATAAAATTAGAAGGTGCTGATGTAGTTGTAATAGGAGCTTCTAATATAGTAGGTCGTCCTATGGCTACGCTTTTATTAAATGCTAATGCTAGTGTAAGTATTTGTCATATTTATACAAAAGATTTAAAAGCTTATACAAAAAATGCTGATATTATCATCGTAGCAGCAGGTTGTCCAAATCTTTTAAAAGAAGATATGGTTAAAGAGGGTGTGATAGTAGTTGATGTAGGGATTAATAGAGTTGATGGAAAAATAGTAGGTGATGTTGATTTTGAAAATGTAAGTAAAAAAGCTAGTTATATTACTCCTGTACCAGGTGGGGTAGGGCCTATGACTATAGCAATGCTTTTAGAAAATACTATAAAATCAGCTAAAAATAGGATTAAAAAATGAATTTTTTGAAAAAAATCTATAAATTCACGCAATCTTGGACAGGGACTTTAATAGTTGTTTTATTGATTATATTTTTCTTTATACAAGCTTTTACTATACCAAGTGGTTCTATGAAAAATACTTTATTAGTAGGGGATTTTTTATTTGTAAAAAAATTCTCTTATGGTATTCCAACTCCACATATTCCTTGGATAGAAGTGCCTGTTTTGCCTGATTTTAATAAAAATGGACATTTGGTAAGCGCTGAAGGTCCTAAAAGAGGAGATATTGTAGTATTTAGATATCCACATGAGCCAAAAATTCATTATGTAAAAAGATGTGTAGCTAAGGGTGGAGATGAGGTTGTTTTTGCAAATAAAACCTTATATGTGCGTATGGTTGAGGGTGATGAGTATATGAAAGATTATTATCCTAATAAAACAAAAATCATAGGCGGAAGACTTTTTGTAAAAGAACCTTTTGTAGAAAAAGGAATACATTATGATTCTAGAGTGGATATAGAAAGTGTGTTTTTTCGCTATTTAAATTTAGGTCAATTTGCTATGAAGCCTGCTTCTTTTGATGAATTAGGTGCTAATAATATTTATGGTTTTAATGCTTATTATTATAAAGTGCCTGAAAATGAGTATTTTATGATGGGAGATAACCGTGATCACTCCAGTGATAGTAGATTTTGGGGAAGTGTAGATTATAAATATATAGTTGGTCAACCTTGGTTTATTTATTTTTCATGGGATGAAAATAAAAAAGTTAGATGGGAAAGAGTAGGGCGTTTGGTTGAAACTATAGAAAAAGATGAGCGTTTTATCCATCATAATGAAAGCGATATAGAAGCTTTAGAATAATTACTCAAAGAAACAATATAAAATTTTTATGTGTAGAAAATGTATAGTTTCTACACAAATTTATAAAAATATACACTCTTAATTTTATTCGTAGATTTTTTTAAGCTCCAAGTTGTAACAATTAACACAAATAAAAATCAAAGCAAAAAATAAAGGATAAAAAATGCTAAGTCAAAGATCTCAAAATCTAGGAGAATCCTTAACTTTAGTAATGACTGATATAGCCAAAACTTTAAAAGCAAATGGTGAAAAAGTTATTAGTTTTTCAGCAGGTGAGCCTGATTTTGATACTCCAGAAATCATTAAAAAAGCAGCAATTGAAGCTATTGAAAAAGGTTGTGGGGCTTATACGCCAGTTGTTGGCATAAAAGAAGTTATAGAAGCTATACAATATAAATTTAAAAATGATAATAATTTAGAATATAAAGCAAGTGAAATCATTACTAATGTTGGTGCTAAGCATTCTTTATTTATGGCGATTGAGTGTTTAGTTGAAGAAGGTGATGAGGTTATCATACCAAGTCCTTATTGGGTGAGTTATCCTGAAATGGTGAAATTTGCAGGTGGAACTCCTGTATTTATAGAAGGTGAAGCAAAAAATGGCTTTAAAATTACTCCTGAGCAATTAAAACAAGCTATTACTCCAAAAACTAAAGTTTTGATGTTTAATTCCCCATCAAATCCTACAGGGGCAATATATTCTAAAGAAGAAATTACTGCTTTGGCTAAGGTTTTAGAAGGAACTAAAATCGTAGTTTTAAGTGATGAGATTTATGAAAAATTAGTTTATGATGGAGAATTTTGTGCTTTTGCACAAGTGAGCGAAGATGCTTTAAATAGAACTGTAAGTATTAATGGTCTTAGTAAATGCGGTGCTATGCCAGGATGGCGTTTTGGTTATAT
The DNA here is from genome assembly GCF_025772425.1 of Campylobacter sp. FU_497. NCBI lineage: Bacteria > Pseudomonadati > Campylobacterota > Epsilonproteobacteria > Campylobacterales > Campylobacteraceae > Campylobacter > Campylobacter sp. FU_497. The sequence continues at coordinate 7,233 of NZ_JAKMSC010000011.1, forward strand.
GGCGAGCAAAATGAGTGAGTTTAACAATGCTGTTAAAAAATTACAAGGACAAAGTACTTCAAATATTTGTTCAATCATTCAACACGCAGCTTTACCAGCCTTGCTTGGAAAAGCAGATAGTGATATTGAAATGATGAGACAAGCTTTTTTAAAGCGTAGAGAATTAGCGTGTGAAATTTTAGCTAAAAGCGATAAGTTAAAATTAGAACAAATTCCACAAGGAGCTTTTTATTTATTTATTTCTTGTAAAGAAGTTGATAGTGATTCTATGAGATTTTGTAAAAGATTATTAGAAGAGCAAAAAGTAGCTTTAGTACCAGGCATAGGTTTTGGTATGGAAGGGTATTTTAGACTTTCTTATGCAACTAATGAAAAAGATATCATTGAAGGTTGTGAAAAAATCGTTGAATTTGTAAAAAACTACTAATTTCTTAAGCCTGTTAAAAACAGGCTTTCTTTCAAAAAACTTATAAGCAAGTCTTTGGTATGATTATGCAAAAAATATAGGAAAATCAATGGAATTTGAAGTTCAATATAAAAGTGCAAATGCTAGAGCTTGTCGTATAAAAACTACACATAGTGAAATTTTAACTCCCATCTTTATGCCAGTTGGGACTTTAGCTGCGATTAAAAGTTTAGATGCTGTTGATATGAGTGAAATTTTAAATGCAAAAATTATTTTAGCAAATACTTATCATTTGTATTTAAGACCAGGTTCTAAGGTGATTAAGCAAATGGGTGGCTTGCATGGTTTTAGTAAATTTAATGGTTCTTTTTTAACAGATAGTGGAGGTTTTCAAGCTTTTTCTTTAAGTAAAAATTCCAAACCTGATGAAAAAGGAATTCAATTTAAAAGTCATATTGATGGAAGTTTGCATTATTTTACCCCGCAAAGTGTTTTAGATGCACAGTATGATTTTAATTCAGATATTATGATGATTTTAGATGATTTAGTGGCCTTGCCTGCAAGTAAAGAAAGGATAGAGCTTTCTTTAAAACGTACTATAAAATGGGCAAAAGAAGCTATTGATTATCATAAATTAAAGCAAAGTCAAGGTGTGGGAATAGGGCAAAATATCTTTGGTATTATCCAAGGTGGGACTGATTTTGAAGCTAGAAAAATTTGTTCTCAAGCACTTTGTGAGATGGACTTTGATGGTTTGGCTATAGGTGGATTAAGCGTAGGAGAAGAAAATGAGGCTATGTATGATACGGTTGAGGCTATGATGCCTTATGTTGATAGCAATCGTCCTAGATATTTAATGGGAGTTGGCACACCTGAAGATTTAGTAGAAAATGTAGCAAGAGGTGTGGATATGTTTGATTGTGTGATGCCAACAAGAAATGCAAGAAATGGAACTTTGTTTACTAGCTTTGGAAAATTTAATATCAAAAAAGCAGAATTTATCACTGATCATGCCCCTATAGATAACAAATGTTCTTGTTATACATGTAAAAACTTTTCAAGGGCTTATTTAAATCATTTATTTAAAGCTAAAGAATTAACCTTTTTTAGACTTGCAAGTATTCATAATTTGCATTACTATCTAAATTTGGTAAAGCAAATGCGAGAAGCTATTATCAAAGATGAATTTGAAAATTTTAGAAAAGAATTTTATAGACAAAGAATATAAATAAAGTGGTACGCCCAAGAGGATTCGAACCTCTGACCTTTTGAACCGCAATCAAATGCTCTATCCAGCTGAGCTATGGGCGCAAAATAAAAGAGTAATTTTATCAAAAAATTCTTAAAATTAGCAAAAATAAGCAATTTTATAGAATTTTTATATTTTTATGCTAATCTTCTTTGAATAATATTTTAGCTTAAGGCAAAGTAATGATACATAAGATTTTAATAGCCAATAGAGGTGAGATTGCAGTAAGGGTAATCCGTGCTTGTAGGGATTTACATATAAAAAGCGTTGCTGTTTATACTGAACCTGATCATGAGTGCTTGCATGTAAAAGTTGCTGATGAGGCATATAGAATAGGAACTGATGCAATAAGAGGGTATTTAGATGGTAAAAGAATAGTTGAAATTGCTAAAGCTTGTGGAGCTGATGCTATACATCCTGGATATGGCTTTTTAAGTGAAAATTATGAATTTGCTAAAGAATGTGAAGAAGCAGGGATTATATTTATAGGGCCAAAATCAGATGTTATTCGTAAAATGGGAAATAAAAATATAGCAAGATATCTAATGAAAAAAAATGGAATTCCTGTGGTTCCAGGTACTGAAAAATTAAATCATTGCACATTAGAAGAAATCAAACTTCAAGCTTTAAAAATAGGCTATCCTGTGATTTTAAAAGCCAGTGGTGGCGGTGGTGGTAGAGGTATACGCGTAGTACATAAAGAAGAAGATTTAGAAAAATCTTTTGAAGCATGCAAAAGAGAAGCGCTAAGTTTTTTTAAAAATGATGAAGTTTTTATGGAAAAATATGTTATTAATCCAAGGCATATTGAGTTTCAAATTTTAGCAGATAATTATGGTAATATTATTCATCTTTGTGAAAGAGATTGTTCAATACAAAGAAGACACCAAAAAATTATAGAAATAGCACCTTGTCCAAGTATCTCAGAAAAATTAAGAAAAACTATAGGTGTTACTGCAGTAGCTGCTGCAAAAGCTGTGGGTTATACCAATGTTGGAACGGTTGAGTTTTTGCTTGATGATTATAATAGATTTTATTTTATGGAAATGAATACAAGAATTCAAGTAGAACACCCAATCACGGAAGAAATCACAGGAATTGATCTTATCACAAGACAAATTCGTATAGCAAATGGGGAAATTTTAGATCTTGAGCAAAGCGATATAAAGCCAAGAGGCTTTGCGATAGAAGCTAGGATTACAGCAGAAAATGTATGGAAAAATTTTATTCCAAGTCCGGGTAAAATCACAGAATATTTTCCAGCTTTAGGGCCGTCTGTAAGAGTGGATAGTCATTTGTATAAAGACTACACTGTGCCACCTTATTATGATTCTTTGCTTGCAAAATTAATCGTTAAAGGCTCAAGTTATGATAGCGCAGTTAATAGACTTGAGAGAGCTTTAAAAGAATTTGTGATTGATGATATTAGAACAACTGTGCCATTTTTGATTGCAATTACCAAAATAAGAGAATTTAGAAGAGGGTATTTTGATACTTCTTTTATAGAAACACATATGGAAGAGCTTTTAGAAAAAACAGAAGATAGGCACCAAGAAAACAAAGAAGAAGTAATTGCTGCTATAGCTGCGGCCTTACAAAAGATAAAAGAAAGTAGACAATCATGAGTTTTTTAGATGAATTAAAAGATATAAAAAAAGCACTCCAAAAAGAACAATGTCAAATAAAAAAAGAAAAAGTTAAAGCGAGTAAAAGTGGAGTGAGTATGAAAAATACTGACTTAGATACTATACAAAAAGACTTAGCTAGGCAAAATGAGGATAAAAAACAAGAACAAGAATTTGAAGATATGTTTTTGAAAGAAGAGCGTTTGGCTAATGAATTTATGGAATTTGTAAAAAATAGCGATATTAAAAAGATCTAATGAATAATATTATTGGTTTTTGTACTTTAGAAGAAGAATGCCCTTATCTTGAAAATAGGTATTGTAGAAATGAATATAATTATATATCTTTTATTAATAAAGCACAAAATCAAGAATTAGTTTCAAGAGGTTGGCGTCGCTTTGGTTCGTATTTTTCAAGACCAATATGTAATGATTGTAATGAATGTCAAAATTTGCGTATTTTAGTGGAGAATTTTCATTTTAGCAAAAGTTATCGCAGGGTTTTGAAAAAAAATATAGCTACTAAAATAATCTTACAAAAACCTTCTTTAAGTGATGAGCATCTATTATTATACGAAAAATATCATCATTATCAAAAAGATAAGAGAAATTGGAAAATTTATGATTTAAATTTTAGAAAATATTACAATCTTTATGTAGATAATGCAGGTACTTTTGGATACGAGCTTGATTTTTATATAGATAATAAGCTAGTTTGTGTTGATTTGATCGATATTTTAGAAGATGGAATTTCTAGTATATATTGTTTTTATGATCCTGATTTTTCTCATCTAAGTCTTGGTAAATACTCACTTTTAACAGAAATAAAACTTGCACAATTAAAAAAATTAAAATACATTTATTTAGGATATTTTGTAAAAGGGTGTCAATCTTTATCGTATAAAGCCGATTATAGTCCAAATGAAATTTTAAAACACGCTAGTGCTTTAAATGAACAAGCATTTTTGTGGAGTTAGGTTTATAGAGAGGATTTTATGCAAGTAGTGCAAACTTTAGAATCAGTTAGTGTTAATACTGATGATTTTTTAATGTTTAAATATTTTCAAGATCTTATCCGTAAAAATTTTTCTAAAGTTATAGGTAATAAAAATAAAACATTATCTTTTTTTGTAGAAAATGAAATTCCTCAAAGAAGATATTTTTTAAAACTTGTTAATCACAAGTATAAAAAAAATACTGGAAATCAAATCGATAATCTTGCCTTTGCGCACTATAAAACCTTTAAGTTAAACCTTGCTCAAGCAAATACTTTAAAACCTGTAATCTTTGCTAAAATAGGCTTTGCACAAAAGAATATTTTAATCACACTAAGTTCAAATGAAAAATTATTTGCTGTGTATTTGGAGCAGTATTTTAAAGACCATAAAAGTGTGTATGATGAAAAAAATTGTATTTTTTCAGTAGAATACAAAGATGATAACACTTTGAATCTTTTAGAAATTTTAGCAAGCGTGAATGAGCATTTAAAATATTGTGTTGATTTTACGATTAACGAAACTCAGCTTTTAGAATTTAGAAATAAAATGAAAAATAAAGCTAGTACTAATTGGAAATTTAATGCACTAGCAAAGCTTTTTGAAAATTATTTTCAAACACTAGGGTGTAATTCTAGCGATGATTTTGCTACTATTAGACAAAATTATCTTAACTTAGTTAAAATTTATCATCCTGATCGCCATCAAGGTAAAAGTAAGATCGAGCAAGCTTATTGTCGTGAAGAATTTGAGAAGATTCAGCTTGCTTATGAGAGTTTAAAATCTTTATATAAAAATAATACTTGAAGTTAAAATAACATCATTTTAAGTTGCAATTTATTAAAATTAACTTTTTTATAAAAATTTAGGGAATAATATTGGTTGCTGATAGAAAGTTATTTTTTTTAAGTTGTATTCTCATAACCATAGGAATACTTTTTTCTTATTCTTTAAGTGCTTTTACTGTGCTTTATTTAGAATATAATGAATTTCATTTTTTCATCAGACAGCTTTTTTTTGGGCTTAGCGGTATAGCTATTATTTATTTTGTTTCAAGATTAAATCCTGATAGTAAAATGGCACACTATTTGATGATAAGCGTTTTACTCATCTCCTTTTTGCTTATACTTATTTTACCTTTTTTACCTACCTTTCTTGCTACTGCAGCAGGTGGTGCTAAAAGGTGGATTAGGCTTGGTCCTTTATCTATCTCTCCAGTTGAATTTTTTAAAATAGGTTTGATTTATTTCCTTGCTTGGTCTTATACAAGAAGGATTGATGATAGTAAAAAAGCAATCAAGCATGAAGTTTTAATTTTAATTCCTTATTTTATTTTAGCTGCTTTTGTTATTGGTTATATTTATATGACACAAAATGATTTAGGACAAAGCGTTATTTCTTTTTTCTTGGTTTTTGCTTTAGCTTTTTTTGCAGGAGCTAGTAAAAGACTTTTTGCTTTTGGTGTGGTTATTGTTGGAATGATTGGTGTTTTGGTGATTTTAAGTAATCAAAGAAGAATTCAGCGTATTTCTGCTTGGTGGGGAAATATCCAAGATGCATTTTTGCCTTTCTTTCCTGATTGGTTAGCAAGTGCTTTAAGGGTAAGCCATAATTCAGAACCTTATCAAATTTCACATAGTTTAAATGCTATAGCTCATGGTGGATTTTTTGGAGAGGGTTTAGGGCTTGGAACTTTTAAACTAGGATTTTTAAGTGAAGTGCATACAGACTTTGTTTTATCAGGGATTACTGAAGAAATAGGGCTATTAGGATTAGGCATTATATGTTTTATTTATTTGATGGTGATACTTAGAATTTTTAGAATAGCAGGGCGTTGTGAAAATAAGGTTCATTTTTTGTTTTGTTCAGGTGTAGCTTTACTTTTATTATTTTCATTTTTTATGAATGCATTTGGAATTATTTCTTTAACTCCATTAAAAGGAGTTGCTGTGCCACTTTTAAGTTATGGTGGCAGTTCTATGTGGTCTATTTGTCTTGGAATAGGCTATGTTTTAATGATTAGTAAAAAGGTAAAAATATAAATTTGTATTTATTTGTTAAAGTTTTTATATAATATACAATATTATTAATATTTTATAAATAAAACTATATTATATTATTTTTTGTTGATATATTAAAAATAAGGATATGTAAATGAAACACTTTTTAACATTGATGGATTTTACTAAAGAAAATATTTTAAATATTATTAATCATGCTGCTGATTTGAAAAAAAATCCAAAAAAATTATTGCAAGACAAAACCTTGGCAATGATTTTTGAAAAAAATTCTACGCGTACAAGAATGGCTTTTGAACTTGCAATTACAGAACTTGGTGGGAAAGCCATATGCTTAAATAGTAATGATTTGCAACTTGGTAGAGGTGAATCTATTAAAGATACAGCTAGGGTTATTGGTTCTATGGTGGATTTTATAATGATGAGAGTAAAAAATCATGATAGTTTAGTAGAATTTGCAAGATATTCTAAAGCTCATGTTATTAATGGTTTAAGTGACCTTTATCATCCAACACAGATTTTAGGAGATTTATTAACTATTAAAGAACAAGGTAAGGAAAAAGATAACAATTTAAAAATTGCTTTTATAGGAGATAGTAATAATGTATGTAATTCTTGGTTGATAGCTTCTGCGATTTTAGGTTATGAAATTAGTATAGCTATACCAAAAAATTATAGTATAAATACACAAGTTTGGAATTTTGCTACAAAAAAATCAGAAATTTCAGGTGCAAAAATTTCGTTATTTCATAATAAATTTGAAGCTTTGAAAGACAAAGATGTTGTTGTGACTGATACATGGGTTTCAATGGGCGAAGAAGTTGAAAAAGAAAATAAAATAAAAGACTTTGATGGTTTTATGATTGATAATAAAGCGATGAAATATGCAAATAAAGACGCTATTTTGCTTCATTGTTTACCTGCATACAAAGGTTTTGAAGTTAGTGAAGAAATTTTTGAGAAGCATTCTAAAGTTATTTTTGAAGAAGCTGTAAATCGTCTTTATGTGGTTAAAGCACTCCTTTGTTTTTTAAAAAAACAATTATAATTTATTTTTAAAGAAATGAAATAAAAATTAAACTATAGAAATTAAAATATTAAAAAAATATTTTTTTGCTATAATTTTAGACAATTTACTAAAACAAAGGAGTGCTAATGAAAAAATACAGGCGTTTAAACACATTGTAACTTTTATTAATTTAATCTTTAGGAGATAAAATGAAAAAAATATTATGTGTTGTTTTAATATTATTTGGTGTTTTGATTTTAAGTGCTTGTTCAAAACAAGTCGAAAATCAAGATAAGATTTTAAAGGTAGGCATAGAAGCAAGTTATCCACCGTATGAATTTATGCAAGATGGAAAACTCAGTGGTTTTGATGTAGATATTATCCAGGAATTAGCAAAAAGAGCTAATTTTAAAATAGAATTTATTAATATGAGTTATGATGCTCTTATTCCAGCCTTAATGGGTAAGAAAATCGATCTTATTATTTCTTCTATGGGAATTACTCCTCAAAGAGCACAAAATGTTGATTTTAGTATTTCTTATTTTAAAGATAAAAATGTATATTTAAAACATAAAATTAGCAATTTTTCAAAAAAAGAGGATTTAAAATCAAAAAATATTTGTGTTTTACTCGGTTCTATCCAAGAAAATGCTGCAAAGCAAATCTCAAATGCAGTTGTAGTAGCTAATGAAAGTATGCTAAATTGTTTTTTAAACTTAGATGCTCAAAAAATTGATGCTGTGGTAACTGATAAAGCAAGTGCTATGAATTTTTTAAAACAGTATTCTAACGTAACTGCTTTTTATGAAGAAGATGATGGAAGTGAAGGTTTTGGTATAGCATTTAGAAAAAATGAATTTAAGGATTTAATTTCTAAAGTTAATCAACACTTAGAAGAAATGAAAAAAGATGGCACTTTAGAAAAATTTTTAGTTAAATATAATTTAAAGGATTAAAAATGAAAAAAATATTATATGTTGTTTTAGCGTTATTTGGTATATTAGCTTTAGGTGCTTGCTCAAGCGATAAAAGTCAAGCTAGTGCTTCTGGTGAAAAGGTTTATAAAGTAGGTATAGCAGCAAATTATCCTCCTTTTGATTTTATTAAAGATGCAAAAATTACCGGATTTGATGTTGATTTGCTAGAAGAGATAGCAAAAAGAGAAAATTTAAAACTTGAGTGGGTAAATATGAGTTTTGATGGTTTAATCCCTGCTTTAAAAGCTGGAAAGATTGATATGATAGCTTCTGCTATGAGCTCAACACCACAAAGATTAACAAGTATGGATTTTAGTGATACTTATTTTAATACTAAAAATTTATATTTAAAATTAAAAACAGATTCTAGTGTTAGTGATAAGCAAAGTTTAGAAGGTAAAAAAATAGGTGTTCAACTTGGAACTATTCAAGAAAGTGCTGCTAAGGCTATTCCAAATGCTCAAGTGGTAGCTAGCGAGGAAATGTTAGCCGCGATTTTAGCTTTAAAAGCTGGTAAAGTTGATGCAGTTTTAACAGATAAAGATATCGGTAAAGGTTATTTAAAAACTAATGAAGAATTAGAAGCATTTTTAGAAGAAAATGATGGAAGTTCAGGTTTTTGTGTAGCTTTTGATAAAGGAAAGCAAACTGAGCTTGTTCAAAAAATCAATGCAGGTTTAGAAAAAGTTAAAGCTGATGGTACTTACCAAAAAATCGTAGAAAAATACGATTTACAATAATTAACTTAAAGCCTTGATACTTGCTTTCAAGGCTTTAAAAAAATACTCTATATCTTCTTTTGTGTGCGTATAATGAAAACCCACTCTTAGCCAACCTGGTTTAGATTTTAATTCTTGATTATCTTTTAATTTTAGTAAATCATGCCCATAAGGTCCTGCGCAAGCACAGCCTGCTCTTGTTTCTATCTTATAAGTTTTGCTTAGTTTGTAAGCTAAATCAAAAGGAGAAATTCCTTCTATGTTAAAAGCAAAAATAGGCAATCTATGAGTGATATTTTTTGCATATAAGATCATTTTTGGAAAATTTGTACATTGTTTTAAAAAATACTCACAAAGCTCTTTTTCTTTTTTTTCTATATTTTTTAAACCTATTTCATTGCGTACTTTAAAAGCTAAACTTGCTCTAATTAGTTGAATAATTCCAGGTGTACCACCTTCTTCTAAATTTTCAACCTCGCATAAGTATTGCTGAGAAGTTCTTGAAACATAACCTACGGTTCCACCTGCAGCAAAGCTAGGAGTATTACCACATAGACTTTTTTTAATAGCAAGCAAACCACAAGATCCTACACCTCCAAGTAGCTTATGAGAGCTAATAAACACTGCATCGTAAAATTTAGGATCTAAATTAGCATAAGGAGCTAAGGTGGAAATATCAAAAGCAACTATGCCATTATATTGTTTGATTAGGGTATAGATTTTTTTATAATCACTTAAAATTCCTGTGACATTTGAAGCTGCGTTAAAGCTTGCTATGATTTGTCTATTTTTAGATTTTTTTAATAATTTTTTCAAAAAAACATAATCTAGCTCGCCATTTTTATCTAAGGGTATGCGAACACATTCACACAAAGCCTCTCTGAATGAAAGTTCGTTAGAATGGTGTTCATAAGGTCCTACTATAACTAAAGGCAAGGTGTTTTTATCTGTATTTTTAAAATATTTTTCTTTAATAAGCGGGGGTATGTACAGACCTAAAAGCTCTTGAAATTTTTTAATAGCAGCTGAAGATCCACTCCCGCAAGCTATAAGAGCAAAGCTATCATCTAATTCAAGGTATTTTTTTAAATTTATTCTTGCATTTTCATAATGTTGTTGTGTGATGAAAGAATTTAAAGAGCTATCTGAATGTGTATTTGCATAGGTAATAAGAATTTTTTTAATTTCCTTTTCTATGCTTTTTAATGCTAAAGCGCTAGCTGTAAAATCAAAATAATATATTCCTTTTTTTAAAATAATATCTTTTTTTAATGTTTCAATATTCAAAAAATTCCCCCAAAAATTTGTTAAAATTATATCATACAAAATATTTAAAATAAGGATATGACTATAAAATTTAGTGAATTTTCAAAGCATTGTGATTCTTTAGAGCTTAAAAGTGTTTTTGATTTTTATAGTGTTTTTGATGAATTTGAATTTGATTTGAAATTAAATTTATATGATAATATTTTAAATGTTTTTGTTTTAAATGCTTTTGACATTTTAGCTGATTTAAATTTAGATGAAAATAGCTTAAAAGCTTTAAGTGTTTTGAGTAAAAATGATAGAAAACGCTATTCTATTAATAAATCCATTCCGCATTTTCAAGCACTAGGGCTTATCAATAAGCTTTTAGAAAGAAATATTTTGATTTTAGAAAAAAGTCAAGAAAAACCTATTGTAAAAAATAAAAGACAAAAAATTAAAAAAGAATTACGCTCTTATAGTATTCAAGATAAGGTTGTTTTTAAAAACCAAGGATTAAGATTTTTCTTTTATTTTATATATCCTAACTTAAACCTAGTTGCGATGAAAAAACATAATGAATTAATAGAAATAATCCAAGAAAATTTAGAAAAATATCAAAGCTTTACTTTTGAGCTTTTGTGTAAAGAATTTTTAGCCAAAAAGCTTAAAGTAGAACAGGTGTATAGTTTTTGGAATTATCACCATGAAATAGATTTGTATTATCATGAAAATAATTTTTGTGTTTTAGGTGAGGTTAAATTTAAAGAAAGAAAAATATGTAAAAATATTTTAAATACTTTAAAAAATAAGGCAAAGCAGTTGCAAATCCAACCAAATTTGTATGTGCTTTTTTCAAAACAAGGTTTTAGCAAAGAGCTTGTATTAAACAAAGAACCTAATTTGCTTTTATATGCTTTAGATGATTTTGATTTTTTGATTAAGGATTGATATGGATGAAAATATTTTAAAAAGTTTAGATTCTAGTGAAAAAGAAAACTTACAGCAAGGTTTAAAAGCATTAATAGAACAAACCTATGTTATAGAAAATGAATATAAGCAACTTAATGAAAACTACACAGCATTAAGACAAATGGTAAGTGAGATTATAGAGGTTTTACCTATGGCTTTGTGGATTTTAGATGCAAATAAAAATATCATTTTGCAAAATAATTTAGCTACACAAAAGCCAAAGCTTTTAGAGTGTATTGATCTTGATAAAACGCATTATGAGCTTGAGTTTGATCATAAATTTTATTTAATCAAAATTACCTCTCATACTGATAAACTTATAGTGAATGCAACAGATATTAGTGATGAAAAAAGAAATGAAAGATTAGCCAGCATGGGAACAGTTGCTGCACACTTAGCACATGAAATACGCAATCCTATTGGCTCTATTTCTTTATTAAGCTCTACTTTGTTTGAAAGAAGTGAGTTAAAAAACAAGCATATAGTTTTAGAAATTCAAAAAGCAATTTCAAGAGTAGAGCGTATTGTAAATTCTACCTTGCTTTTTACAAAAGGTGTGCATGTTAATTTAAATGAGTTTAATTTAAAAGAATTACAAGATGAATGCGAGCAGGCTATTGGAGCTTATAATTATCTAGCTAATATTGATTTTAAATTTGAATTTTTGGATTTAAAAATCAATGCAGATAAATCTTTGCTTGCATTAGTATTGCAAAATTTGCTTTATAATGCCATAGACGCTATTGAAGAAAGCGAAAATGATGATGGTTGTATAAAGGTTAAATGTGAGCAAAAAGAAGATAGGGTTTTTATCAAGGTTTATGATAATGGTGTGAGTATCAAAGATAAAAAAATGGTTTTTGAAGCTTTTAAAACAACTAAGTTAAAAGGCAATGGTTTGGGTCTTTCTTTATCAAAACAAATTATTGATGCGCATAATGGAGTTTTAGGTTTTGATGAAAATCCAAAATGTTTTTTTATAGAGCTTAAAATTTAAGCTCTATAAAATAAATTTTTTCTTAAAATAATAAAAATATTTGTCCTCATAGCTCAGCTGGATAGAGCGCAGAATTCCTAATTCTGAGGCCGCAAGTTCAAACCTTGCTGGGGACACCATTTAAGGAAAAAGATGTTTCATATAGTCTTGGTTGAGCCTCGTATACCGCAAAATACAGGAAGTATAGGTAGAATGTGTTTTAATGCAGGATTTACTTTGCATATTATTAATCCACTTTTTAGTATTGATGAAAAGGCGGTTAAAAGAGCAGGGCTTGATTATTGGAAAAAGTTAAATCCTTTATTATGGGATAATTTAGAAGATTTTTTAAAAAAATATGAAGAATTTCAAGATAGATTTTTCTTTGCAACAACTAAAACCACTCAAGCTTATTTTGACGTAAATTATCAAAAAGGCGATTTTTTGTTTTTTGGAAGTGAAAGCTTTGGTTTACCTATGGATTTAATGCAAAAAAAATGGGAAAATGCTATTACTATACCGATGAAAGATTGTGGCAGAAGTTTAAATTTAGCTACAAGCGTAGGCATAGTGAGTTATGAAGCTTTGAGGCAAAATTTTGCCTCTTTTAAAAAATTTTAATGATTTAAAACTTGATTTAAAAATTCTTTCAATCTTTCATTTTTTGGGTTTTCAAAAGCTACTTTAGGACATTCATCTACTGCTATAATACCTTTATCCATAAAGAAAATTCGATTAGCTACATTTCTTGCAAAGCCCATTTCATGTGTAACTACAAGCATAGTTAAACCTTCTTTAGCCACTTCTTTCATAATGTTTAAAACCTCACCTATCATCTCAGGATCTAAAGCCGAAGTTGGCTCATCAAATAAAATCACATCAGGATTCATCATCAATGATCTTGCTATAGCAATACGCTGTTTTTGTCCACCTGAAAGCTTGTGAGGAAAATAGCTTTCTTTGTCACTTAAGCCAACTTTTTTGAGTAGTTCCCGCGCTTTTTTTACTGCTTCGTCTTTGCTCATGATTTTAGTTTGTACTGGTGCTAAGCATAAATTTTCTAAAACATTTTTATTATTAAAAAGATTAAAATGTTGAAACACCATGCTTACTTTTTGACGAATTTTATTGATATCTGCTTTTTTATCAAGTATATTGACATTATTAATATAAATATTACCACTATCTGGTGTTTCAAGTTTGTTTAAGCAGCGTAAAAAAGTACTTTTTCCGCCTCCACTAGGCCCTATAATAGCAATAATATCGCCTTTATGCACTTCAACGCTAATATCTTTTAAAACTTCTAAATCTCCGTATTTTTTAATCAAATTTTCTATTTTAATCATGTTTATTTAATCTCACTTCTATAAATCTTGCAATGAGTGTTAAAATTTTAACACTTACATAATACACAAGTCCTGTAAAAATAATAGGCTTAGGGTTGTAATAGATTGCTTGTAAGCTTTTACTTTGCATGGTAATATCCATAACGCTAATATAACCCACTATTGAAGTTTCTTTAAATAAGGAAATAAATTCATTCATTAAAGAAGGTAAAATGTTTTTAATTGCTTGTGGGAAGATGATTAGTCTCATAGAAGCAGAATAATTAAGTCCCATTGCTCTTGCTGCTTCCATTTGTCCTTTATCTACGCTTTGAATTCCACTTCTTACGATTTCAGCTACATAAGCAGAGCTATTAAGCCCAAGCGCGATAATAGCTACATAAAAATTATCACTCCAAGTAGCAAAAATCACTACTGAAAAAATTAAAAGTTGTAAAAGCAGAGGGGTTCCGCGTATAATGTCTATGTATTCATCTATAATAAAATTTAAACTTTGGATTTCTAAAAATCTTAAAAATGCTAGGAAAAAACCAAGCACTATTCCTATTAAAATTCCACCCACTGTTAAACCAAGTGTTGTGAAATAACTATGAACATAAGCTTTGGCTTCTATGGTATAAGCATATTCACCTGTGGCTAAACCATTTTGATCTTTAACTTGTAAAATTTCAATAGGAAATGAAAAATAAGCCCAAAAAACAATAATGGCAAAAAATACAAAAATTTTCATCGTATTTTGTTTCAACTTACACACCTTGTAAAATTTTAAAAATCTAAGTGTATAAAAATTAAGTTTTCTTTTTACTTAAAGGTGTCTTATGTGATTTTATTACTAGTATTTTGAGTTAAATTTTCACATAGCTTCAAAAAATAAAATAAATTTAACCTAAAATTATATTTTTTTATGACAAATTCATTTTTTTATGATAAATTTATGCTCAGAAATTATAAAAAAAGGAGATAAATATGGATTTAATATCCCAATTTGTTGCCTTTGTGAATAATCAGTATTATTCTATTTTAGTAATTTTACTTATTGTCACAGGGTTTTATTATAGTTATTTGACGGGTTTTGTGCAATTTCGAATGCTTCCTTATGTGTTTGATATCTTAACAGAAAAGCAAGAAAAGCATGAAAAGCACCATATTACTCCTTTTCAAGCTTTGATGATTTCAACAGCTTCAAGAGTTGGTATAGGAAATATCGCAGGTATTGCAGTAGCTGTTGTTTTGGGTGGGCCAGGTGCTTTGTTTTGGATGTGGGCTATGGCGTTTTTTGGTGGTGCCTCAGCTTTTGCAGAAAGTACTTTAGCACAGGTTTATAAAAGCCGTGATGGTAAAAGTTTTAAAGGTGGTCCTGCTTATTATATTAGCAAAGCCTTAAATTTAAAATGGCTTGGAGCTGTTTTTGCGGTGATTTTGATCATCACTTATGCTTATGGATTTAATGGTCTTCAAAGCCAAACTATGACTTCAGCATTTGAGTTTTACTATAAAGGCATGGTTGATGCTAGCGAAGTGAGTTTTGCTCAAAGTTGGTGGCCTATTGTAATAGGAGCAATTTTAGCTGTTTTTGCTGCTTATATGTTTTTTGGTGATCACACTAAAATAGGTAAAGTAAGTTCGGTTATCGTTCCTATTATGGCGATGATTTATGTGGGTTTATCTATCATAGCAATGTTTATGAATTTTGATAAAATTCCTGAAGTGTTTTCTATGATTTTTAAAAGTG
Organism: Campylobacter sp. FU_497; assembly: GCF_025772425.1. Taxonomy (NCBI): domain Bacteria; kingdom Pseudomonadati; phylum Campylobacterota; class Epsilonproteobacteria; order Campylobacterales; family Campylobacteraceae; genus Campylobacter; species Campylobacter sp. FU_497. The sequence goes on from NZ_JAKMSC010000011.1 coordinate 22,501, forward strand.
CTTTTGATTTTGAAGCTATTTTTGGCGGATTTGCAGGTTCTGCTTTGGTTATAGGTATAAAAAGAGGATTATTTTCTAATGAAGCGGGTATGGGTTCAGCGCCAAATGCAGCAGCTTCAGCTCTTACAACTCACCCTGCAAAACAAGGGGTTATTCAAGCATTTTCTGTATTAATTGATGTGATTATTTGTACAAGTTCAGGATTTTTAGTGTTATTTTCACTTGCTTATGCAAATAATATCGGCGTAGATGGCAAGCCTATTTTAACAGCCCTGCCTTTGGTGCAAGAATCTATGAGAGAGTATTATGGAAATTTAGGTGTACATTTTACTACTGTTAGTATAGTTTTATTTGCTATTACTTCTTTGATAGGAAATTACTATTATGCTCAAGCAAATATTAAATACCTTACTCAAAATCCTATTATTATCAATCTTTTTAAAGCAAGCGCTGTGCTTATGATTTTTATTGGTGCAAATATGGATTTAAAATTTGCGTGGGATTTAGCTGATACTACTATGGCGTTTATGGCTACGATTAATATCATTTCTATTTTATTGCTTGGTGGTATAGTGAAAAAGGTATTAAAAGACTTTAGCGAACAAAAAAGACAAGGCAGAGATCCGGTATTTAGCGCTTCAAAGCTTGGTATTAAAAACGCAGAGTGTTGGGATTAATGATAGATTATATTATTATTGCTTTGTTTGTAGCTTTTATGGTTTTTCTTGTGTTTGGCTTTAACCGCCAAATGCAAGAAAAAGCTAAACAAAGAGAAGAAAAACTAAAAACAAAGAAAGATTTTAAAAAAAATAGGTAAAATACACTAAAAATTTTTAAAAAAGAGTGTAAAATGAAATTGTTAATAGAAATAGGCACAGAAGAGCTTCCTGCTATTCCTTTATTAAAAGAACTTCCAAATATTACTAAAAAATGGGAAAAGATTTTACAAGAGTATCATTTAGAATCTGAATTTAAATTTTTCTATACTCCTAGAAGATTGGTTTTTATCCATGAAAATTTTAAAGAAAAACAAGATGATTCTTTTGTGGAATTTATAGGCGCACCTAGGGCGATAGCTTATAAAGATGGAAAACTTACTCAAGCAGGGCTTAGTTTTTTAGAAAAAAGTGGTTTAAAAGAAGAAGAGCTTGAATTTAAAGAAATTAAAGGTAAAGAAGTATTGTATTGTCAAAAACAAGTGCAAGGTTTACAAAGCAAGGCAGTTTTAGCTCAAATGATCGAAGCTTTCTTGAAAAGCTTGAGCTTTGGTAAAACTATGAGATGGGGTGATGGTAGATTTGAATTTATCAGAGCTATTCGCTCGCTTTGTTGTATTTTAAATGATGAGTTGATTGAGTTTGAAAGCTATGGTGTTAAAAGTGCAAAAAGTACTTTTGTGCATAGAAGTGTTAGTTATGATTTGATAGCTTTTGAAAGCATTGATGAGTATTTTAAAACTTTAGAGCAAAATTATATTATTTTAGATCAAGAACAAAGAAAAAAACTTATCATTGAACAGTTAAAGACACTTGAAAAAGAAAATGATATTACTATTGCAGAAGATGATGAGCTTTTAGCTGAAGTTGTAGCTATCACAGAGTATCCAAAGGCATTATTAGGGCGTTTTGAAAAGGAGTATTTAGAAATCCCAAGTGAGGTAATCATCACTTCCATGAGAGAAAACCAACGCTATTTTGCAGTATTTAAAAACAATACTTTGAGCAATCATTTTATTGTAGTTTCTAATGCGGTTTGTGAGGATTATTCTAAAATCATTAATGGAAATGAAAGAGTTTTAAGAGCAAGATTAAGCGATGCGATGTTTTTTTGGAAAAATGACTTAGCACAGGGCTTAAATAATGATAAAATAAGCCAAATGGTTTATCTTGAAGGACTTGGAACCTTAAAAGATAAAATCATTAGAGAACAAAAAATCGCCGCTAAGCTTTGTGAGGTTTTTGCTAATACTCAAAAAGATGAAATTTTAAAAGCTATAGAATACTCAAAAGCTGATCTAAGTACTCAAATGGTGTATGAATTTACTGATCTTCAAGGCATTATGGGATCTTATTATGCCAAGGCTATGGGTATGAGCGATGAGCTTGCTTTGGCGATTAAAGAACAATATCTTCCAAATGGCGATAATTCAGCTATGCCAAGTAATGAATTTAGCTCTATTGTAGCTTTAGCTTATAAGTTTGATACACTCATGGGGCTTTTTTCAATGGGGAAAATCCCAAGTGGTACAAAAGACCCTTATGCTTTAAGAAGAGCAGCAAATGGTGTTTTAAAAATTATCCTAGCTTTAAATAAAAATTTTGATCTTAAGATATTTTTAGAAGCAATAGCTAGTGAGTATAAAAGCTTTGATTTGAAAATTTTATTAGATTTTATCTTAGAGCGTTTATATACTTTTTATGAAGTAAATGCTTCTTTTGTTAAAGCTGTGCTTAGCTCTAAAACTTATGATGTTATTTATATTGATTCTTGTATGAAAGCTTTGATTCAAAGCGCAAATAAGGCAGATTTTAGTCAAAATTTTGCTACTTTTAAGCGTTTGGCAAATATTGCAGTATTAAGCGAAGCTCAAGTTAATGAGAATTTGTTTAACACTCAAGAGGAAAAAGATTTATACCAAGCTTTTATGCAGTGTAAAACAAAAGAAAATAATACCCAAGAGCTTTTAGAAAGCCTTTTTGCACTCAAACCACAAATTGATACTTTTTTTGATAAAGTAATGATTAATGACAAAGATGAAAATATTAAAAACAATCGCCAAGCTTTAGTATGTGCAATTTATCGTGAGTTTTTAAAAATAGCTGATATTAAAGAGCTTAGTGTATGAGAAGAATTCTTTTTTTTCTATGTTTTTTGATTTTTACTTTAGAAGCTAGAGAGATTGAGCTTATAAAAGGGCAAGTAGTTTTTTTAGAATTTGATAAAAGTAATTTTTTACAAATTAGCTCAAATTCTAAAAAACTTCCTTTTTTTGAGTATAAAAATAAAGTTATTGTTAGTATAGCTATGCCTTATAAAAACCCCAAAGATAGAAAATTAATAGCTGAATTTAAAGATAATTCCAAAGAAGAAATTAACATAAAATTTAGCCAAGGAAATTACAAAAAAGAATTTTTAAAAGTTAGCGCTTCTAAGGTCAATCCACCTAAAGAAACACTTAATCGCATTAGCAAAGAATATCAAGAAGCTATTAAGGTTTATAATACTTATACTAATACAGCTTTATTTGAAGGCAATTTTACATACCCTTTAGAAAGTAAAATTACAAGTGATTTTGGAAAAGCAAGATTGTTTAATGATACTCTTAAAAGTTATCATAGCGGAACTGATTTTAGAGCAGCAAGTGGAACAAAAATTTATGCGAGCAATGATGGTATTGTAAGGATTGCTTCAAATCGTTACTATGCAGGAAATTCAGTGGTGATTGACCATGGATATGGGATTTATTCTCAATATTATCATCTATCAAAACTTAATGTAAAAGTAGGACAAAAGGTAAAAAAAGGCGAGCTTGTAGGTTTGAGTGGAGCTAGTGGTAGGGTTACAGGACCACATTTGCATTTTGGAATTTTAGTTAATGGTGTGCAAGTTGATCCACTTGATTTTATCGCTAAATTTAATGCTTTATAATGATAGCTTTTAGTGAGTTTTTTCAAAATTGGATTGATAAATATTACTCCCAAGCTGTGAGTGTTGGCAAAAATGGAGATTTTTATACCGCAGTTAGTGTGGGAAATCTTTTTGGAGTGCTCTTAGCTAAGCATTTTTTAAAACTTATAGATGATAAAAAATTAACTTTACCGGTTGAAGTTGTAGAAATAGGAGCAAATGAAGGGCATTTAATGCTTGATTTCATACAAGCTTTATACACTCTTAGAGCCGGTGTTTTAGAGCAGATTGAGTGTTTTGTTATAGAACCGTATGAAAAGTTAAGATGTGTTCAAAAAAAACTTTTTGATGAGTATGATTTGGACGTGAAAATTTATAATTCTTTAGAAGAATGTCATTTTAAAAATGCTTTTTTTTATGCTAATGAATTATTTGATTGTTTTGCATGTGAACTTATAAAAGATAAAACAATGGCATATGTTGGTGATGATTTAAACATTGTTTTTAAGCCTATGAGTGAAGAACTTTTAAAGGAATGTGAAAAATATGCTATCACTAATAGTGAGCTTTGTATCTCTTATAAACCTTTTTTATCCAAACTAAAACAAACTTGTGAAAAACTAACTTTTGCATGTTTTGATTATGCAAAAAAAGAAGAAAAAATTAGTATTAGAATGTATAAAAATCACCAAGTGTATAATCTTTTTGAAGAAAACTTAAAAGATTTTTTTGCTAAAAGCGATATTACATATAATGTAAATTTTGATCATTTTTTACAAGTTTTAAAAGAAGAGGGCTTTGAGGTGTTAGAATATAAAAATCAAAATCAAGCCTTAATTGATTTTGGCTTAGAAGAAATTATCGAGCAAGTTAAAAATATTAACCTCCAAATTTATAAAAACTTTATCAGCCAAAGTAAAAATTTGATGTTTAACTTTGGCGATAAGTTTAAGTTTTTAGAATTTAAGCTTTAAAATCACTGCTTGTAATATCAAGCCCAAAGCCTTTTAAGCCTATAAATTCTTTATCGGTATTTTGACTTAGAAGTTTGATTTTTGAAATTTTTAAATACCTTAAAATTTGCGCTCCTATGCCATAATTTTTATATTGTGTGTTTTCTTGTTTTTCATTTTTCATGAAAATGATTACACCACCTTTTTGACTTAAAAACTCAATCTGTTTTAATAATTCATTAAATTTATTAGAAGTTAGAAGCTCAAAATCGCTTCCACTAAGATAAAATTTAACATTCTCACATTCTTTCAAAGTGCCAAAGCTAAAAGCTATATGTTCATTTTCATTATGATCTTTAAAAGTCATTTTTTTGGCTTTAAAACCTGCTAAAATACTGTCTTCTTCTTTGATTAAAGAAATCAAACTTTCATTTTTTAAACGATACTCGATTAAATCTGAAATAGTAATCATATTAATAGCGTGTTTTTTGCAAAACTCAAGCAAATCGCTTCTTCTAGCCATATCTCCATTATCTTTAACAATTTCACATATCACGCATGCTTCTTTTAGACCTGCCAAGCGACATAAATCCACCGTGCCTTCTGTGTGACCTGTTCTTTCTAAAACCCCGCCTTTTTTTGCTATCAAAGGATTAATATGACCAGGACGTACAAAATCACTTGCATTTGCATTATCATCAGCAAAAATTTGTATAGTCATATCCCTTTCATAAGCACTTACTCCTGTTGTTGCATTTTTTGCATCGACAGTGATAGTAAAAGCTGTTTCGTGATTTGATGTATTTTTAGGTACCATTAAAGGTAGTTCAAATTTTTTAGCTAAGTTCTCACTCAATGCTACACACACCACACCTCTTGCGTGAGTAATGGTAAAATTTATTTTTTCTTGTGAGCTAAATTGCGCAGGGAAAATTAAATCTCCTTCATTCTCTCTATCTTCTGCATCTACCATAACTAGCATTTTGCCATCTTGAAGTTCTTTTATAGCTTGTTCTACACTAATATATCCCACTATTAATCTCCTTTTTTTATTTTTTAAGAAATTATATAACATTTTTCTTGACATTATGTAAAAAATAATATATAATACCATTTCTAATTTAGAAATTACTTCATTTATTGGGGTATCGCCAAGCGGTAAGGCAACAGGTTTTGGTCCTGTCATTCAGGGGTTCGAATCCCTTTACCCCATCCACTTCATATGATGCCGCGAAGTAGAGCAGTGGTTAGCTCGTCGGGCTCATAACCCGAAGGTCGGGAGTTCAAATCTCCCCTTCGCAACCAACTTTTTTAATTTTTACTTATCTCTAAAATACGTTAATTCAAAAGTCATTTTTTCCTATTATAGTGATAATTTTTTCGTAATGTTCTTGCTTTATGTTGCAAGTATTGTTTTCTTGATATAAATAAAGACAATTTAATATAGGTTTTAAGCTATTATCTAATAAAGAAATATCCTTTCTATGTTCTACTCTTAGGAAATTTTGTAATATATTTTTATTTTTCTTGTAACTTTGACTAAAATTTATCCATGATTTTAAATCTTTTGGAAGATTAGTAGAAGTTGGAATTTTATTTTCTATATACGCTTTGATATCTTGAGCTAGTTGAAAATCATCATATATATTATCAAGATTATAATAAGGAAGTATTTTATTATCAATGATGTGTGTTTTAAAGTCTTTGATGATTTTTGAAAGATTTTGTTTGATATTATCTTCAAGCTCTTGAGAGATGTGAGCAAGATTATTTCTTAGATTTTTGATGTCTGTTAAAAGTTTGTATATTATATCAAATTCAGCTTTGTATTTATTTTTATAGAATTTAGCCTTGCAATAAATGAAAATTTTATTATTAGCACTGTTGTTTAAAATAAAATTATTAATAGCTTGAGAATTATCATAAGAATTTTCTTGGTTGTTACGTAAGATTTTTAAATCTTTAAAATGTTCTAAAATATATTTTGATAATCCTTCAAAAATATAAGTTGTGCTAGCTAGATAATAGTTTTTTTCAAACATAATTTTGGCTATATAAAAATACTTTTCATATTCTTTTTTATCTTTTATACTTTCAAAATAATTAAGTATGTTTTCTATTTCACACAAAATATTATTTAGCGGTTGATAAAATTCATTAGTCTTTGCAATGTTTATTTGCTTTTTTGCTTCTATTAAATTTTCTTTAAAAAGTTTTTTAAAGGCATTTGCGTGCAAACTATGACTAAAAGATTCTAAAGCCAAAATCAAATCATCTGTGTAGTGGTTCTTGATTAGATTAAGTGTTTTTGAAAAAGTATCTAAAGATACAGCCAAAACGCTAATATCTAAATAACGATCCAAAGATATAAAATCATATTGTTTACCTTTGATATTTTCTTGTGCAAAGATGATTTTTATTTTATTTGTGTAGTTGATTTTTCCAAAAATACTCCCAAAAGAAGCAATAAGTGGTAATGTTCTAAAACCATGAGTGATATCTAAGATAATATAATCATTTTGATGTTCTTTGATAATTTCTAATATGGTGTTGAAGATTAAAGACGGCTCGTGCTCGTTTATTTCTTTTGAGTATTCTAAGATATTGATTGAGTAGTTGTATTCTTTTAATAATTCGCGTTGTTTTTGTATTGATTCTTTAGTTCCGATAAAGCTAAAAGTAGCTTTAGAATGAAAATGCTCTAAAAGAAGTTGCGTTGTGTTAAAATATTTATTATTTGTTTCGTTTAAATTTAATTCTTCAAGTTTACCATAATTTACTTTTAACTCTCCACTAAGTCCTAAAAAATTTATAATATGCATCAATAAAGCCTTTATTTTCTTTTTTAATTATTTATTATATAATAACAATTAATTTAAAAAAGTCAAGGATAAAAAATGGAAATTTTTAAATTAATGATTGAAATTTTAGATCAATGTACTATAGTATTTAGTTTTATAACTATGCTAATAGTTGTTTTAAGTTTTAAACAAAAACTTAAAGAAAACAATGAAATCACCATCATCTTGCAAACAAATTCACAATCAAAAACCCTTCCGGTAAAAATTTTAAGACGTAATTTTACTAGAGCTGAGCTTTTGGGTTATCTTGGTATTTATAATAATTCTACACAAAATTTTAATATAGCATATCTAACAGAGCCACAATTTATGCAAGATGTTTTAAATATTCAAAAAGGAAAAGCAAATTCGATAACAATTTTCATAAGAGAAGATGATAAGCATGTGCTTTTGTAAGATTAGTGTTTTATTTAAAAGCAAAAATAAACCTCCGTATTTTATAGGTAGTCAGCTTAGAGGTGCTTTAGGATATGCTTTAAAAGATGTTGCTTGTAAAGATAAAAGTAAAATTTGTCAAAATTGTGAATTTTATAACAACTGTGTATATTATCGCGCATTTGAAGAAAAAAATTCTTATCATAAATACCGCTTAGATTTTGAGTTAAACAAACCATATTATGATTTTAATCTTTATGTTTTTGATGATGAGTGTGAGTATGTTTTTGACTATATTAGTGCTATTCATAAAATGCTTACTGAATTTGGCATAGGTGAAAATAGAGAAATCATTAATGATTTTAGTATTTATGTAAATGATGAGAAAATTTACCAAAATAATCATTTTTATCAACTTGAAAATTACATTGATAATATTAATTTAAATACCTTTTCCAAAAATATAGAATTAATCCTACTAACACCTTTGAGAATAAAGAAAAATAATGTTTTCATAAGAGATATGAATATAGAGTTATTAGACATTATAAACTCTATACAAAAAAGATATTCTTTTATATATAATCAAGCTAACTTTAAAATCAATCTAGAAGGTAAGATTGTAAGTAAAAACTTATCCTATCAAGAGCTAAATAGAAAAAGCAATAGACAAAATACAAAAATGCAGCTAGGTGGTTTAATAGGCACTATAAAAATACAAGATTTAAATCATCAAACATATAAGCTGCTTAAAATTGGAGAGTATATTGGAGTAGGAAAACAATGTGTCTTTGGACTTGGAAAAATCATCATAAAGGAAGAAAATGAGTAGTTTTTTATACGGACTTAGCGTTCAAGGTGTTCAAGAATTTATTTTTAAAACTAATAAATTAAAAGAGATCATCGGAGCAAGTCAAATCATAAAAAATATAGAAAACATAGACTTAAAAAAAGAATTTGACCTATCAAAACAACCACAAATCATCATCCAAGCTGCTGGAAATATTAGAGCTATTGTTGATGATGAAGAAGATGTTAAAAAGATAGTAAAATATTTGCCAAAATTTATAATACAACAAGCTTATGGGCTTAATATCGCACAAGCACTTGTAGTATATACAGGTGATTATTCTAGTGCATCTAGGGAATTAGAGCATTTATTAAAAATAGAAAGAAATAAAAAAACCATACCTTTGGATTTTCATTTTAGTGTATTAAAACAAAATCCAAAAACATCCCTACCTGCTGTAGATTATGATGAGGATGAAATTATCGATCAATCAAGCAAGCAAAAAAGACAATGTTTTGATGAGTGTATAAGGATTGATAAAAAAGAAAAACTTCAACTTTCATATCTAGCAAATTCAAAAAGAAAACTTGCCTTATTTTATGCAGATGGTAATAGCTTAGGAAAAATTGTTGCTATGATAAAAAATGCTGATGAATTTGCAAACTTTTCAAAAAAACTCGATACAGCAACAAAACAAGCATACAAAGAGAGCAAAGAAAAAATATCTAATGATAAGATTAGAGATATTATCTTAGGCGGTGATGATTTAGTTATGGTATGTGATGCAGATATTGCATTAGATTTTAGTATTAATTTTTTAGAAAGATTTGAAATTAACACAAAAGATATTTATGCAAATTCTTCTTTAAGTGCATGCGGTGTTTTGGTATATTTTAATGAAAAATACCCTATACACTATGTTATTAAGCTAGCTAAGCTTTTGTGTTCTTATGCAAAAAAATATTCAAAAAATATATCCCAAGAAAATCCACCTTCTTCTTTGATGTTTCATAATATAAAATCATGCAACATTGAAAGTTATGAAAAAATCATACAAAATGAGCTAATAATCAATGATGTATATTGTAATTTTGGCCCATATTATTTAAATGAAAAACACAATCCTAATATTAAAAAATTTAAAGAAATTATTGATTGGCTAAAAACATCTGATTTTGCTTATGCAAAATTAAGAGAATGGCTTAGTATCTTGCAAAAAGATAAAAATCTAGCTCAAGAATTTTTAAATAGATTTGATTTTATTAATGAAGATGATCAAGTTAGCTCTAAATTACAATCTTTACATGCAGAATTATCTTTAAATCAATTGACAATCCAAAAAGACAATAAAATCATAACTCCAGTCTATGATATATTGCAAATTTTATCAGTGCAAGCAAGAGGTTAAAAATGAAATATAAAATAACTTTTTTAGATTTTTGGCATTTAAGTAGCGGCCTTAGTGGTGGTGCTAAATTTGATGAAAGTGTAGTTAAAGATTCTCAAGGCTTACCTTATGTTCCAGGGAAAACTATAAAGGGTTTATTAAGAGATCTTATAAAAGATGAGGAAGTTTTAAGGGTATGCTTTGGAGATGAGGGAGAAAAAATAGCTTGTTGTTATTTTAGTAATGCTTTTTTAGAAGATGAAGTAAGAGCTTTTATAGTAAATGACCCTAGTATGAAATTTTATTTATATGATGAACTTGCAAATATTAGTATAGAAAAAGATAGTGGTGTGACAAAAGATGGCTCTTTAAGAGAATTAGAAGTTGTTAAACCTTTGAGTTTGTTTGGAAGTATTGAAAATATACCACCAAAATACGAAGCCAGTATAGCTAATGCGTTAAAAAGTATCAAAAGAATGGGTTTAAATAGAAACCGAGGACTAGGACGTTGTAAAATAGAATTGATAGGTGAGTAGAATATGAAAAAAGAATATTTTAAGATTAGATTTTTAGATGATGTGGTTTTGTTAAAAAACTCAAACACTCAAGCAGGTGGTCAGAATTTAGACTATATAAGCGGAACTGTATTTTTAGGTTTAGTTGCAAGATATTATGATGAATTTGAAGACCCTTTTAAAATTTTTCATAGTTCTAGTGTAAGATTTGGTGAAGCTAAGCCTTTTTTCAATGCTAAAGAATTTTATAAAATTCCTTATTCTTTTTATGCTCCAAAATTAAACAAAGATAAAGCTTATAATATCCACTTGGTTGATGTTTTAGATCCTAGTATAATTTCTATGCAGTTACAGCAAATTCGTAGTGGTTATATTAATGAAGAATTAGAAGTTTATGAGATACCCTATGTTTATACACAAAAATCATCTAAAGACCCAGAAACAGGTGCTTCAAAAAAAGGTGGTATGTTTGGATATAGTGCGATAGAGAGTGGTATAGAGTGGATATTTAGTGTATGTTTTGATGATGATGTTGCACAAGTTGAAAGAGAAAAAGTCATTTCTCATCTTTTAGGTCATCATCATATTGGAAAATCAAAAACATCTCAATATGGAAGAGTTGTTATCGAAAAATATGATAATTTCACTCAAAATATAGAGCAAGAAATCACTGGCGAAGTGGATTATTTATATCTTAAGTCCTCTTTGGCTTTATTTAATGAGCAAGGTTTTGCAAGTTATATGTTAGATCGTTATAATTTAAAGCTAGATCAAGCTGCAATTATATGGGAAAAAACTCAAATTAGAACAAGAGAATTTACTCCATTTAATTTTAAAAGACAAAACAATGATTATTCTAGGCTAGTGATTGAACAAGGTAGTGTAATAGCTTTAAAAAATTTAACTCAAGAAGAAGCTAAGCGTATTAAACAAGGTTTGGGTGGCTTTTTAAGCGAAGGCTATGGAGAAATTTTAATCAATCCTAAATTTTTATTAAAAAAGGAATTTACTCTTAAAAAAGCAAGCTTAAAAAAACATGAACAAATTCAAAAAGATTTAACTCAAAATAAATTATGCAATTATCTAAGCCATCAAGCTTCTTTAGAAAAATCACAAACAAGTAATTTGCAAATAGTACAAGATTTTATCCAAAAACATCAAAAAAGCTTCCTAGGTGTTTCTAATTCTCAATGGGGTCAAATCAGAATGCTAACACAACTTTGTCATCAAGAAGAATTTTTAGACAAAGTAATAGAGCAAATCACTACCGCAAATGCACAATTTCAATGGAAAAGTGGCTCCAAGGATTTGTTAGATTTTATAAGCAAATATGGTAAAGAAAACACAAGATTACTGGCTGTTTTAATGCCAAAAATCAACACAAGGAATGATAATGTGTAAAAAAATCATAGCTCATATTGTTTTTGAAGCAAAAACTCCACTAAAGGTTTCATCTAATCGTTTTGATTTTTTCAAAGATAGTGTTATACAAAGAGACTGGAATGATTTGCCTATGATTTTAGGGACTTCTTTGTGTGGAATTTTAAGAAAAGATTATGCTTATGATAATGAAGATGAAATTTTTGGAAAAGAAAATGCCTCTAAAATTATTTTTTCAAATGCTTTGTTTTTAGATGAAAATGAAAAAGTCAATGAGGATTTAATCCTTGAAAAAAGTGAGTTTTTAAAACTAGCCTCAAGATTAACACAAAGAGATCATAATAGCATATCATCTAAAGGCGTTACAAAAAATGCGGCTAAATTTGATGAGGAAATAATCTACAAAGGAAGTCGTTTTAAATTTAGCATGGAAATGCCTGTAAATTCAGAGCAAGATGAAAAAGATTTTAACCATATTCTTGATTTATTATCTAAAAACACTTTTAGAGTAGGTGGGGGTAGTACAAAAGGATATGGAGAAATCAAGGTTATTTCTATCAAATACGATATTTTTGAAAGCTCTTCGCAAAAATATATTGATTTTTCTAGTTCTTTAAATGAAAATCTAAGCCAAGAATATCCTATAAAAGAAAATATTGATGATAGTTTTGATCATTATAGATTGCTTTTAAGTCCAGAAGATTATTTTATTTTTGGTTCTTCATGTGCTGATAATGAAGCAGATGATGTAAATTTAAAAGAACAAGCCATAGATTATGCTAATCAATGTTTAAGTAAGCATTTGTGTGTTATACCTGCTAGTTCTATAAAAGGTGCTTTATCGCATAGAACATGTTTTCATTATAATAAATTAAAAGGTAATTTTATAGGTTCAAATACCGTTGTTGATAATGTCGAAAGTATATTTGGAAGTAAAAAAGAACAGACTAATAGCAGTAAAGCAAAAATTTTAATCCATGATGTTTTTTTACAAGAAACGAAAGAAAAAGTCTTTAATCATGTAGGTATAGATAGATTTACTTCTGGTGCGATAAATGGTGCTTTATTTCAAGAAAAAGCTATTTCTTGCAATGAGTATTGTTTGGATATTTATCTAAAAAAAGATATACAAGATAAAGAAGCCATTGAAGCTTTTGAGTTTGCTTTATGTGATCTTGCAAAGGCTAATTTAGCTCTTGGGGGTAAAAGCACTAAAGGACATGGTTATTTTTATGGAAAAGTTATAAAAAATGGAGAAAGTATATGCTAAAAACCATAGATCAAACAAGAGAATTTTATCAAAGCATTCCAAAAAATGCTCAAGCGTATATACAAATGTCAGATAGTCAAGAAATATTATTTTTTCAAAACGACACACTTTTGCCAAGTTGGGAGTTGCTACATAATGGAAAAAATTTCATATTAGAAGCTTGTTTTTTTGATGGAGAATATTCTATGGCTATACGCCATTATAATCAAGGTTTTATGATAGTAAAGGAAAAAATCACATCTTTTGAGCATATAAACGAGCAAATTTTCTTAGGCAAAAATTCTAAAATAAAATTCTATCAAGTATGGCAAGAATTCAAAGAAGAAAGTTGCAATGGATATACGAGCTTAAGACCTACTATGCTTTTATTTGCAGGATTTTTAGAGAAAGGAAATAAATGAAAATAATCGCTCCATATCGTTTTGTAAATTTACATGAAAAAGTTTTTTATCCAAAAGATGAAGAAATAAGCTTTGATGTCCCATATAAAGATGAGCAAAGTGGTGTTATAGATATAAAAATCATTGCCAAAAGTCCTATTTTTGTAGGTGATAAAAAAAGTGAAGATGATAAAGAAGTTAAATTTTTTAAAATAGATGAGAAATTTTGCATTCCTTCTAGTAGTATTCGTGGGGTTGTGAGAACCTTAGCTGAGGTTTTAAGTTTTGCAAAATTAAAAACTCAAGATCTAAGACTTTCTTATAATAAATCAAAAAAATTGTTTTATAAAAAATCCACCTTAGATTTGTTAAAACAAACCCAAATAAATTATGATGATGATAAATTAGATATGGTAGAGAGAATTTTTGGCTATGTAAAAAAAGACGAAGCTTTAAAATCTAGGGTAAATTTTTCAAATTTTTACACCCATAATGCTAAAGAATTACAACCGATCTCTTTGATTTTATCATCTCCAAGACCTACTTTTTATCCTTATTATATACTTCAAGGTAATGATACTTGCTTTACTTATGATGATGCAAATGCAAAGCTTAGCGGGTTTAAATTTTATGTACCAAAAAACAATATGTATCAAAAAAATAACAAAGAAAATCCAAAGATAGATACCAAAATACAAGCTCTTGATAAAGGTGCTGTCTTTGAAGGAAAAATGCGTTATTTTAATCTCACTCCACAAGAATTGGGCTTATTGTTACTTACTCTTAGTGTGTTTGATTCTCAAGAGTATTATTATAAAATAGGTGGCGCAAAGGCTTTTGGATATGGGGATTGTCATATACAAATAAATTTTGATAATGAAAAATTAAACACTCTCATCTCTCAATATAAACAATTATTGCAAGAAAATGGCTTTGATATCCAAAAACAAATTGAAAAATTAAAAAGCATTGCTAAAAAAATGCCAAACGATATAGAATTAAAATACCTAGAATTAAAAGATTTTGCAAATATCAAAAAACAAATGCGAGAAAAATGTAAAAACAAATCATCTCAAAAAAAATCTTATGATAAATACAGCACGCAAAGCAAAGATGAACCAAACAATCCTTTTGGAAATTTAAAGCAATTATTATTTTAATATGTATGAAGAAACATTAGAAGAAATTTATACTTTCAAAGCTTTATATGAAGCATTCGAAAGTATAAATTTCAATACAGGCTTAGATGAATTAAGCAAAAAAGATTTTTGTGTGAATTTAAATACAAATTTAGATGAGTTAAAAAATTCTATATTGACAAATACCTATACACCAGAACCATTAAAACAAATTTACATCGAAAAAGAAAATGATAAAAAAAGACCTATAGCTATAAGCTCTATCAAAGATAAGCTAGTACAAAAAGTTTTATACACCAAATTAAGCGTATATTTTGAGTCTTTATTTAGCAATCGATCTTATGCTTATAGAAAAGGAAAATCCATTGTAAAAGCACTTAATCGTGTTAATAGTTTATTAGCCCAGCAATATCATTTTATACTCAAAAGCGATATTAAAGAATTTTTTGATAGTATCAACCAAAACAGACTAATAAATCTACTAAAAGAATACATCAAAGATGAAAACATTATCAAGCTTTTAGCTTTATTTATCAAAAACGGCTCATTTTGTAATATAGATTATAAAAAACACATCTTAGGAATTCATCAAGGCGATATATTATCACCTTTACTTTCAAATATCTATTTAAATTCCTTTGATAGATATTTAGAAACAAAAAACTATGAATTTATACGCTATGCAGATGATTTTGTTGTTTTATTTAAAGAAGAAAAGCAAGCAAAACACTGTCTTTTGGATATAGAAAATTTTTTATGCAAAATTGATTTGTCTTTAAATAAAGAAAAAACATATATAACAAATTACCAAAAAGGCTTTGTTTTTTTAGGTGTAGAATTTATAGGCTCACAAAGAAATCTAAAAGAAAGTTCTTTGCAAAAGATACTATCGAAAATAAAAAAATTGGCATACGAAAAGGACTTCATAAAAGAAGCTAATGTGTTATTAGAAAGTTTAAAAAATTATTATTTTAAAATTCTTACCAAAGATTGTAGTGATTATATTTTGCTTAAAAATTCTTTTTTAAATTCTCTTACTCAAAAGTTGATTTCATATAAAAATCAAAAAACCATAATCTTTAAAAAGGACTTTAAAAACTTACTTAAAGAACTTAATTTATCTTATATTATAGATGCTCATCTTATAGATGATATAATCGAGCTTATTGTTTCTGATGTATTTAACAAAAGCATAGATTTTTCACAAACTGATAAAAAGCTAAATCAAAAAGCAAGAGAGTATGATAAAAAATTTGCTCAATCTAGCACTTTGTATATATCTCAAGCAGGAAGCTTCATCGGCATAAACCATAATTCATTTGTACTTAAAATGAAAAATAAAATCATAAAGAAATTTCCCAAAGAAAAAATCAAAAGGATTATTTTAGAAGGTCAAGGTGTTTCATTTTCTACTGATCTTATTTATTATTGTGCAAAAAATCAAATTTCCATAGATTTTATAGATCATCATTCTATTTCTTATGCGCAATTAATAAGCTATAAAAATATAGCCTCTAAAACAGCTCTAGCGCAATTAGAATTTTATAATTCACCAAGAAAGCTAGAAATAGCAAAAGAAATCATCACTTCAAAAACAACAAATCAACTAAACTATCTAAAATACCTTAACAAATACCATAAAAACTTAACAAGCTATATCAATCAAATCACAAAAATAATAAAACTAAAAATACCAAAAGCACAAAATACCGATGAATTGCTAGGATATGAAGGGATAGTTTCAAATATTTATTATTCTTGTTTTAAAGAAAATTTTGATTTTCCTTTTGAAGCTAGAGTTACTTATAAAGCCAAAGACTTAGTTAATTCATCTTTAAATTACGCTTATGCTATTTTATATGGAAAAATTCAACATTATTTAGTACAAGCTGGATTAAACTTAAACATTTCTTTTTTGCACGCTATAGACTCAAATAAACCAACATTGTGTTTTGACATGATAGAAGAATTTAGAACCTTTATAGTAGATAGAACCATAATCTCCATGTTTAATAAAGAAGAGCCGTTAAAAATAGACTCTAATGGAATGTTAGATAAACAATCAAAAATTCTCATCATAAAAAACATCAACGAGAAATTAAACTCATATACCAAATGGAAAAAACAATCCATCAAATGCGAAAACATCATTCAACATCAATGCTATCATTTAGCTAGAGTGATCAATAATAAAGATAAAAAATACAATGGTTTTATAGGAAAATACTAGTGAAAATTCTCATAAGCTATGATATCCCAAATGATAAAAAACGCAATAAAATAGCACACATCCTAGAAGCTTATGGATATAGGGTTAATTACTCTGTCTTTGAATGCGAGATAAATCAAACAAAATTTAAAAAACTAAAAGCAGAGCTTTTGACTTTGTTAAATCCAAAAACAGATAATATTAGATTTTATTTTTTATGCCAAAAATGCATAGAAAAATCCTTTATACTACACCCTAATAAAGACAAAAATGTTTTTACTCCAGATAATGATTTGTTTTTTTAATTTGCGAACTTTTTAAGCATTAAAAGCTTGAATTTAAAGACTATATTTTTAAAATGACTTCGCAATTTTGTGTTTTTATGCATTTTAAAAATACTTTTGCTAACTTTTATAATTTTTTAAGTTTTTACTGCTGAAAATTTAGGCATTTGCAAACTTAAAATTTCCAAAAAAATCACAAAATGTGGTTTTGTAAAATTTCCTAAAAACATTTGCGAACTTTTTTGATATTTAGAAGTATTGAAATATAGTCATTTTAAGCAAAAATTAATCAAAAACACCCTTTTTAAAAATCGTAATTAACCTACATTTGCCAACTTTTTATTTACATAACTCAAATGACTATCACATCGGTATTTATAAAAAGATGTTATAATCTCATATCTTTTTAAACATTCAAAATTAAGCTAAAAATACAATATGACCTGATTAAAAGGGATTGAAACATCTTATACTCTATCACTTGCGTGAATAAGTATATAGCTATTAAAAATACAATATGACCTGATTAAAAGGGATTGAAACAAACTTAATATTATAAGTCTCCTTCGCATTATCTACTATAAAAATACAATATGACCTGATTAAAAGGGATTGAAACTCCTAATAGATAAAATGATAAATCTGAGAAACTACCTTTAAAAAAAATACAATATGACCTGATTAAAAGGGATTGAAACTTCTCTACAATTTGTGCTGTTTTCATAACATCTACTTCTAAAAAAATACAATATGACCTGATTAAAAGGGATTGAAACAACTAACGCTAATTCTCTAGCTGTTTCTTTTACATTAGCTGAAAAAAATACAATATGACCTGATTAAAAGGGATTGAAACAGTAGTAGCTTCAATTCCTTTATTGTAGTGTTCAAAAATACAATATGACCTGATTAAAAGGGATTGAAACTCTTTAGAGTTATCTGTAAATAATCTCTCACTCACTCTAAAAAATACAATATAACCTGATTAAAAGGGATTGAAACAATTGTGGTTTATATTTTGTGTCATAACCATATGGCGCTGGTAAAAATACAATATGACCTGATTAAAAGGGATTGAAACACCAGCGTTATAACTAGCTATCATACTTCTATATGGAAAAAATACAATATGACCTGATTAAAAGGGATTGAAACCTTAACATTATCTTTAAAACATTCTTTTATAAATCAAAAATACAATATGACCTGATTAAAAGGGATTGAAACTCTCTATCTGATTTAATTTTTCTAACATTTTTTAAAAATACAATATGACCTGATTAAAAGGGATTGAAACAAGTTATCACGTTCCTCACCATTGTTCCACATAAATAAAAATACAATATGACCTGATTAAAAGGGATTGAAACAAGTTATCACGTTCCTCACCATTGTTCCACATAAATAAAAATACAATATGACCTGATTAAAAGGGATTGAAGCAACTTTTAAACCAACCAGTATTTAAGTTAATAGCTACAAATAATACAATATGACCTTATTAAAAGGGATTTATGACACAAGCTGTCATTTGTTTGTGGTAAATTTTGTAAAAAATAGGGAGGTTGCATAAAAGTTAATGTAAATTAAAGTAAAATATATAAAATTTAAAAATTTATAACAAAAGGAAAATACATGTTTTTAAATTTACTAACACCAGAAGAAAAAATTTCATTTTTAGAGATAGCACATCATTTAGCTCATAGCGATGGTAGTGTTTCAAATGCTGAGTCTGTAGTTATTAGCGGGTATTGTGCTGAAATGCAAATAGCAAATATAAGCTATGATGATTCTAAATTTGATTTAAGATCGACTTTAAAAAATATCAAATCCCCTCAAAGTCAAAAAATCATTTTGCTAGAAACTATGGCGCTTGCTATGGCTGATGAACTTACGCATTTTGAAGAGCTAGATAAAGAGGAAAAAAGTGTTATCGAAGCTATGCTAGAAGAGTTTGGTTTGTCTAAAAACTTAGCTATTGTGTATGCAGAATGGACTAAGGCTGTATTGTCTTTAACTCGCCAAGGAAAAGCTTTAATAGAACTATAATGCTTTTTCCTTGTACGCAATGTGGGCTTTGTTGTAAAAACATATCAAATATCAAAGAACTAGCTTCTTTTGATCTTGGAAATGGAGTATGTAAATTTTTGGATTTAAAAACAAATAAATGCAAAATTTATAAAAAAAGACCCGATGTTTGTGATGTTGGTTTTATGTATAAAAAATTTTTTAAAAAATATTATTCAGAAGATGAATTTATACATATAAATATGCAAGCTTGTCAAAAGTTGCAAGATAAATTTAATAAAAATTAAAAAGGATGTAAAATGCCATTACCTCTTATACCTGTTATTTTAGGTGCTGCTGCTTTGGGTGCGGCAGGATATGGTGCTAAAAAAGGATATGATGGATATTGTGATACAAAAGAAGCACAAAGGTATCATGAAAGAGCTGAAAATTTGTTTGATAGTACTAATGCTAAGCTAAAAGAGAGCAAAAAGACTGCTACAAATGAATTTGAAAAACTTGGAAAAATAAAAGCAAGAATTGTTGAAGGTAGTTTAAAACAATACCAAGTACTTATAGAAAAATTAGATATTGATTATCAAAAAAATATCGATGAGGTATTACAAAGTGTTGATTTTGAAAGTATTGCTAGTTTTAATCAAGAACTAATAACTATACAAATGGCTGTTGGAGGATTGTTAAGTAGTGGTACTGCTGGAGCTATGGCTGGATTTGGTGCTTATGGAGCTGTTGGACTTTTGGGTACAGCTTCAACTGGCACGGCTATAGGAAGTTTAAGTGGAGTAGCTGCTACTAATGCGACACTTGCGTGGCTTGGAGGTGGTTCTTTGGCTGCTGGTGGATTTGGTATGGCTGGTGGTACTTTGGTGCTTGGTGGTATTGTGGCTGCACCTATTATAGCTGTAGCTGGGAGTATTTTTGCTTCTATGGCTGAGGATAAAAAATATGATGCAAGAAGTTATTATTACTCTGTTAAAGCACTAAGCGAAACAATGCAAGCTGAAGCTTTGCTATGGAATGAAATTCATAATAAAACTAAAGAGCAAATGCTTTCTATTAGAGAGCTTGATGATGATTTGCGTGATGTTATATACAAAGTAGAAGAAATAGCTCATGCAAAAGGATATAAAGTCAAAGAATGGGGCGAAGAAGAATTTGAAATTCTCAAACAAATGATACAAATTTCAGAAGCTATGGTAAATATCATTAAATCGCCTATTTTAAGTGATAATGATACAACTACGCAAAAAATCATATCTTTGCAAAAAGAATGCGTAAAGCTAAATAAAGAAATAGAAGAAAAATGGTCTTGATAAAGGATTAAGATGTCAGAAACAATATATTTAAATCAAAAAGAAACCGCTAAATTTATTGATGATTACTATCGTAGTGGAAGTAAAAATCATAGATTTGATCAGCTTATAAAAGAATGCAAACAAAGCGTGATAAGATCTATAATCACGCCTTTTGGTTTGGGAAGATTTATGGCTATTTATGATCAAGTAGGTGCAAATGTAGATACCATACATAATGCGCGTAAAGGAATATACGCCACTCAAGCCGAAAAAGAAAAGTATAAAAAAAATGAAAAATACAATAGTGATATTTACCATAAAGATCCAAACTTTATAAATATCAATAAAGAATTATCACGGCAAAAAAAGGCTGGTTTGGCTGTTGATTATTTAACTGGTGAGAAAATCATTCAAAATGAAAAAACTGATTTAGATCATATTGTTTCTGCTTATGAAATTCACAATGACGCTGGTAGAATTTTAGCTGAAGTAGAAGGAACAAAACTAGCTAATAATAAAGAAAATTTAAAACTAACTCAAAGTAGCTTAAATAGATCAAAGCGCGCTTTATCTATGGAGGAATTTTTAAAAAGAAGGGATAAAAGATTAGAG
Organism: Campylobacter sp. FU_497; assembly: GCF_025772425.1. Lineage (NCBI taxonomy): Bacteria > Pseudomonadati > Campylobacterota > Epsilonproteobacteria > Campylobacterales > Campylobacteraceae > Campylobacter > Campylobacter sp. FU_497. Next base: position 43,606 of record NZ_JAKMSC010000011.1, read on the forward strand.
GCGATAGAAAAACTAGAGCAAAAACGTTCTTTAAATTCTAATGAGCTTAATGAATTAGAAAAATTAAAAAAGCAGTTAAAAATCGATGATGAAAAAGCACTAGAAGCTGATAAAAAAGCTAGAGAGCATATAAATAGCATTATAGAAAAAGAATACTATACTAGTGCTAAATTTGCTCAAAATGTAGCACAAAGCTCTGCTATAGAAGGTGCTAAAATGGGAATTCAGCAAGCATTTGGCTTGATTTTGGTGGATTTTTTTAGTGTGTTGTTAGATGAGATTGTTGATATTTATAAAAATGGCTTTTATAATAATTTTGAAGGCGAGGGATTTTTTTATACCTTAAAAGAGAGAATTAAACTTGTTGCAAGCAAAGTTGCAGAGCGTATTAAAGATAAATGGAGTATTATTGTTTCAAGTTTTGGCGATGGATTTTTATCTGGTGTGATTTCAAATTTAACTACAACTGCGATTAATATTTTTGTAACAACATCTTCAAGAATAGTACGTGTGATTAGAGAAGGGATTTTTTCTTTTTTTAAGGCTATAAAAATTTTACTTTTTCCACCAGATGGAATGAGCCTTAAAGATGCGTGGCATGAGGCGAAAAAGTTATTTGTAGCAGGATGTATCACAGGACTTGGAATATTTATAGAGCAAAGTTTGGAAGCATTTTTGGTTTCTTTGGGTTTAGGTATGTTTTCTAGTGTGATAACTTCTGTGTTTGTTGGTGTTTTGACAGGGATTGCTATAGCAGTAGCTATGTATTATATGGATATGAGCCGTAAAAGTTTATCTCAAATTCGATATGAAGAAATAAAAGCACTATGCATGGAAAAAATACCTATATTGCAAGCAAAAAGAAAAGAATTAACAATTATGATTACTCAAATTCATCAAGAAAGATTATTTGCTATAGATGCTTTTTTAGAAAATTTTCATCAAGCAAGAGCTGAAAATGATAGTGAGGCCATTTATGTGTCTTTAAATTCTCTCTCAAAACTTTATCAAAAAGAAATAAAATGTAAAAACAAAGAAGATGTTATAGACAAACTTTGCCAAGGAAAAGGATTATTAGAGTGGTAGTATGAAAAAGATTTTATTGTCTTGGTATGGTATAACAGATCTAAAAGCTTCTTTTAAGCTTGATGAGAACAATGGACCTATTTTTAACGCTATAAAGCAAAGAAAATACGACAAAGCTATAATTTTGGGTTATGTTGATAAGGATAAAAAAATAGATGAGTTTTTTAGCGATTTTCAAGGATTAGACATAGTAGAAATTATAAAAAAATACTCTAATACCTTATATGCAAATAAAAATTTCAAATCATGGTTGCAAGAAAAATTATTGAAAGAGAATGCAGAAGCTGATATTGTAGTTTATGATGTGTTTTTAGATAGTCTTAGTGATACTTATGCTATGCATAAAGCAATCGATGATGTGTTGAAAGAATTAAGCGATCAAGAATACATAGAAATATTTTTAAGCCCAGGTACACCTGTAATGGCTTTTATGTGGGCTTATACTTCTTTTTTATATCCTAAATTAAATATAAAATTTATAGCATCTTCATCGCTAACCTATGAAATAGAAGAGATTAAACTACCTAGCTTAGAAAATTCGAAATAAAATAGAGTTTAGATTAAAAAATTACAAGAAGTGTAAATACAAATGGTGGATTTAGCAGGCGTGTAATTTACCAACTAAACTCCTAAATATCCATACTTTAATGAAATATTTTTCATTTGCACATACTTTTGCACATACTTTGTATTTTATTGTAAAAATGTGTAAAAAAGTGATATTGTTTTGCTAAATAGGTGATGTATTAAAATTTTTAGAGTGTGAATTTCAAGGAAAGAATATTGTGAATTTAAATTCTAATAAAGAAAAATACTGCCTGACTAATGAAGAGTAAGTGTTAATATATTCAAGAAACAATTTCAAAAATAGAATATTTGCTATTATATGAATTGCTAAAGTAGATTAAATCTTATTTTAAAGATTTAACCCCTAGTATAATTTTAGCTATTTTTTCAAAGCTATAAACATTTTTAAAATCATTACCATTTAAATTTTTTCTTCTACATTATACTATACTAAATATTTTATTTTATGTCCTGTTTATACTGTAAAATAAAATATAAATGCTATGCTTTAGATAGTTTTAGAAGTTAGTAAAGATATTGTATGTTTAAAACAATAACTATTTTAATGTAATAGTTGTGTTTTAAAAAAGCACTAGCCATATCGAAGATGATGATGCTCAAGTTGGTATTAATGATGAAAATAATAATGGTTGGGAAGATGATGGTTCTTATAGAGGACAAATTTTTATCTTTAATGGAAAAGATAATAGATGTCGCTCTAAAGACAAATTTTTGGCTTAACTGGTGGTGGTTGCTGTGATAAAGATAAAGTATTTATAGGGCTTGTACCTTGTAAAGAAGATGAAAAAAAGCTAGCAAAACTCAATAAGCAAAATAGATGTGTAGAAGTTGGTGAATATTGCTCTAAAAAAATTAAATTCATAGGTTGTATTCAGCATAAAAAAACACACTGTTGTTTTAACTCAAAATTAGCAAGAATATTTAATGAACAAGGACGCCCACAAATTGGAAGAGGTTGGGGTTCTCCAAAAAGTCCTGATTGTAGAGGATTTACTCCAGAAGAATTTCAAAAGTTAGATTTTAGTGAAATAGATTTAAGTGAATTTATTGCTGATATTGTTGGAAGTATTGATGTGGATAAAATACAAGCTGATTCTATAAAAATACAAGAAAAGATTGAAAGCAATCTTGAGAATTTAACAAGAAAACCTACTAATTAAAAAGAAAAATAAAACTATAGAAAGGAGATAGAGTTTAGTTAAAAGTTTGTTTGGTAAGCCAAAGGGATTATCCTAAACCCTGCAAAAGCAGGGGGTACTCAATGAGCCTTGACATAGCAAAGTGTTAAGAGTATAATTATAAGGATAATTTTTGTTAGCATTATGCTCACCTCCCTTCTGGGCGGTAAATTAACGCTAAAGGGTTGCGCCCCTTTGGCGTTGCACCCTTAATATAATTATACCAAACAAACTCTTTAACTTCTTTAATACAATTGATGAAAAGATTTTACATTTTATTCCTTAGTGCTTTAATTTTTGCACCTTCTTTATTATTTGGTGCTACAAATATAGATGATAATCATATTATCTTTACTTGGGGCTATGGTGAAGTAGCAAATGATATTTTACAAGTTATAAAAGATGTTATATTTTTGCTTCAATTAACTAATAAAAGTAAAGAATCTTTTCATATCAATATCTTGATCAATAGTGATACACTTTATAAAAATCCTTTATTGCAATATAATATAAATAGAACAATTTCTAAAGATGAAAATATCATTTATGCTTTAAAAAATACTTCTAGCATAAATCAAGCTTTTAAAAACTTAAAACAATTACAAGAAGTATTATTAAAAGAAATATATTTTTAAATTTTA
>NZ_JAKMSC010000012.1:0-43166 GCF_025772425.1 Campylobacter sp. FU_497
TTCATTTTCTTTATTGATTAAAATACTTACTTTATCTTTATTTTCGTTTATGGAATTTGAATTTTCACTTTGAGGTAGATTGATTTTGATTTCACCATGTGCGATAAAAGTGGATATGCTTAAAACAATAGCTAGTAAAACAAGCATTATGTCTATAAAAGGAATAATGTTTAAGCCTTCATTTTTTGGTAATTTAAGCATTTTTATCCTTAAAGATACGATATGTATTACTCAAGGTTGATATTTTTCTAAGTAATCCATTATAAGCCATCAAAGAAGGAATGGCAACTAAAATTCCTAATGCTGTAGCCTTTAAAGCTAATGATAAACCAATAACAATAGATTTAACATCAATATTCCCACTTGCACCCATGTCGTAAAATGTAATCATAATTCCCACTACAGTTCCCAAAAGTCCTACATAAGGAGCATTAGTGTAAATAATATAAAGCATGGTGAGGTTTTCACTAATTGCATCATCAAATTTTTCTTGACACTGATAATCATTTAGCTTAATTTTTCTAAAAAACAAGATACGTTCTATAGTACACCATATAGCAATAAATGCCATTACCCCTAAAACAATAAATATAATTAAGTCAATATAAGTTTTTAAAAATTCCATCATACCCTCATCTTAAAATTTTTTTGTGATTATATTGCTAAAAATTAAATTTTTTATTAATAACAATTATCATAATTGATACAAAAATTTATTTTAAATTAATAATTATTATCATAATATTCCAACTTTGAAAATTTTATTTATCGTGAAAGGAAATAATGAAAAAACATTGTTTATCGTTTTGTGTTGCTAGTTTTTTGGTCTGCAATGCTTTATCACAAGAAGTTTTATTAGATAGTTCCATAGTAAGTGCTTCGGGTTTTTCTCAAGATATCAAAGAAGCCCCTGCTACTATAAATGTGATTAGTAAAAAAGATTTAGAAAGTAAGCCTTATAGAGATGTTGCCGAAGCTATTGCTGATATTCCTGGTGTGGATTTATTTGCTAGCAAGGGAAAAACAGGCTCTTATAATATCACCATGAGAGGTATTACCGGATACACTTTAATTTTAATTGACGGACGGCTACAAGGTATAGGCGGAGAAGTAGGACCTAATGGTTTTAATGAAATTTCAAATTCATTCTTACCTCCAATTTCTAGCATAGAAAGAATAGAAGTAATCAAAGGACCAATGAGTACTTTATATGGTTCTGAAGCTTTAGGTGGTGTTGTAAATATCATCACAAAAAAAGTAAGTGATAAGTGGGAAACATCGGTCAGTTTAGATGGTATTTTTAATGCACATAGAGAATGGGGCAATACTTATGGTACAAGTATATATTCAAGTGGTCCATTGATGAATGATCGCCTAGGATTAACCTTACGTTTTAGAGAGTTTTACAGAGAACAGTCGAATGTTGAATTTAGTAATGGTAGTGGACAAAGAGTGCAAGGCGATCAAGCTCAAAGTCCTACAAAAGCTAATAATTTTAATTTAGGAACTAGGTTAAATTATTTAGTAGATGATTATAATACCTTGATATTTGATATCGATTTTTCAAGAAATCATTATGATAATAAAAAAAGCCAACTCGGTGCATTAACAAAACCAACAGATAAAAATGATGGTTCTTTAACAGGTGGTTATATAGATACTATGCAAGTAGATAAGTTGGTAACTTATTTAAGCCATGAGGGGATATATGAAGACTTTTCGATTACTTCTACCTTGCAGTATAACCGTGTAAGTAATGATGGTCGTGAGGTAGTTGGTCAAAAAACACAACCATTTTTAGGACAAAATAGAGATATAGTTGCTGAAGATATTATCGTAGATACAAGATCAGTTATTCCTTTAGGTCAAAGTCATATTTTAAGCGTGGGTGGTGAATATAGACTTGAAAAAATGCAAGATAAAATCGCTAATCCTACAAATTTTGATCAATATTTATTAGCTCTTTTTGCAGAAGATGAGTATAGTATAAGAGATGATTTAAGATTTACTTTTGGTGCAAGATATAATCATCATGAAATTTTTGGAAATAATATTTCACCAAGGGCTTATTTGGTTTATAATCCTACTAGCGAACTTACTTTAAAGGGTGGTGTTTCAACGGGCTTTAGAACTCCATATGCTAATAGATTGATAGCAGGTGCTTATAATTATAGTGGACAGGGTAAATATCCTATGTATGGAAATCCAAATTTAAAAGAAGAAACATCGCTTAATTATGAATTAGCCGCTGTTTATAATAATGATTTATTTTATATTTCAGCTACTGGGTTTTTGACAAATTTTAAAGATAAAATTTCTAGTCAAGAATTTAGCAAAAATAGTATGATTTCGGGTATTGGAAAATGTGAAGCTGATACATGTTATCAAGCGATTAATCATGGCAAGGTTGAATACAAAGGCATAGAGCTTGGAGCAGGGATTACCCCTATAGAACATTTAAATCTAGATTTAGCTTACACTTATCTTGATAGCGAAGTAAAAGATGCACAAAATAAAGCTGTGATAGGAAAGCCAGAAGTGGATAGTTTAAAACACAATATCATGTTAAAAGCAAGTTATAATATCTTTAATAAATTCACTCCATGGGTAAAAGGTGAGTGGCAAATAGATCGTTATATGGGCAATACAAATATTAATAGAGAATATTATCAAGATGTCTTTTTAGCTTCTATGGGTGTGCGTTATGATATCAATAAAAATTGGAACATCAATGCAGCAATTTATAATCTTTTTGATAAAAGTTTCACAAATGATTGGGATTCTTATAAAAACAAAGATGATGAAGATACTTGGGTAAATACTTATAACCGTATAGAAGAGGGAAGAAGAATTTATATTTCAATCAATGGTAGTTTTTAATTTTGTATTGTCGGAGAACCAAAGAGCTTATTAAGAGCCTCTTTGGTTTCGTCTTTAGGATTGTATTTTTTAGCGTCTTTTTTAAAATTTTCAAAATGCTCATTTAAATTTGGTGTGTTTTTTACTTCTTGTTTTATAGGAGTTTTGAATATATCTTGCAGTTTTTGAGTATCTATGGTTTCTATTTTTTGGATTTTAATTTGTGCTTTTTCTCCAAAAAGCTCATGAAGTAATGTTTTGATTAATTTAAAACCATTGTTTAAAACCATTCTATCATCATCTTTAGCGTGTGAGCTAATGCTTAAAATGTCATCTTCAAAAGAAATAAATTGAGTGGTTTTTTTAAAAACTTCAGCTAAGTCATAATCTCTTTTATATATTGCTTTTAAGAGATTTTCATAAGGACTAAGTTTTTCTTCTTTAGGGGTTTGTTGAATAGAAGGAGTTTCTTGTTGTTTTAGACTTAGCGTGTTATCTTGCTTTGAATCTTTAATAGCCTCATCAATGCTTTTTAGATAAGTTGCTTCTATAAGCATGAAAGCCATAACACAAAGCACAAAACTATCATCATCACTAGAATTTAACATAGTCTTAGCGCGTGAAAGAATTCTAAAAAATCTTTCATAAATTAGCATAGAAAAAAGATTATTTTTGGCAAAAAATGCTTCTTTTAGAAAAAATATCATCTCATCAATGACATTACTTGCCTCATAGTCTTCAAAATCTTTTAAAAATTCAAGAACTTTATCTTTATCATTGGCTAAAATGGCTTGATAAAATTCTTCAATTTTAGCTGGATCTAAAAAGCCTAGCATTGCAGTGATTTTTTGCGTTTGTATATCATTTTGACAATATACTATGGCTTGATCTAGTAAGGTTAGGGTATCTCTTAAAGATCCGTTTCCACTCCTTGCAATAAGTTTTAAAGCTTCTTTTTCATAACTAATATTTTCTTTTTCCAAAATCCACTCAAGATGATTTAAGATATCATGGGTAGAAATTTGCTTAAATCTAAAATGCTGTGTTCTTGAAAGAACTGTGGCAGGAAGTTTTAAAGGATCGGTTGTTGCTAGTATAAATTTTACATAACTTGGTGGTTCTTCTAAGGTCTTAAGTAAAGCATTTGCAGCTTGTGGGGTAAGCATATGTACTTCATCGATAATAAAAATTTTAAATCTAGCTAAAGATGGAGCGTATTTGACTTGTTCGATAAGCTCTTGAATGTCTTCTAAGCTTCTATGGCTTGCAGCATCCATTTCTATAATGTCTATATTAGAACCATTAAGCGAAGATAAACATTGAGAGCATTCTCCACAAGGATTAGCACTTGGTCCATTTTCGCATACTAGAGCTCTTGAAAAAATTCTTGCACTTGAAGTCTTTCCACTTCCGCGTAGTCCTGAAAACAAATAAGCATGTGCTAAGCGATTATTTTCAAGAGCATATTTTAAGCTTGTAGAAACAGTATTTTGCCCTACAAGCTCATTAAAATTTTTTGGTCTGTATTTAACAGCAAGAGCTTGAAGCATTACTACTCATTCATGATAGATAATAACTCTTCATTGCTTTTAGTTTTTAGCATTTTAGAGTATAAGAATTTTAGAGCCTCTATGTCATCCATTTGTGAAATAGCTGATCTAATTGCCCAAATTTTTTGAAGTTTTTCAACACCTTGGAGCAATTCTTCTTTTCTAGTGCCTGATTTTATGATGTTAATTGCAGGGTAAATTCTTCTATCTGAAATATTTCTATCAAGAACGATTTCGCTATTTCCTGTTCCTTTAAATTCTTCAAAAATCACTTCATCCATTCTTGAGCCTGTTTCTATCAAAGCAGTTGCTATAATGGTTAATGAGCCACCATGCTCTATATTTCTAGCTGCACCAAAAAAGCGTTTTGGTTTATGTAAGGCATTTGCATCAACCCCGCCACTTAAAACCTTACCACTACTTGGCGTAGCAGTATTATAAGCTCTTGCTAATCTTGTAATAGAATCAAGTAATATAATGACATCTTTGCCTGTTTCTACCATCCTTTTTGCTTTTTCTATAACAAGCTCAGCTACCCTAACATGATTATAAGCAGGTAAGTCAAAAGTTGAGCTAAAAACTTCGCCTTTGACACATCTTTGCATATCTGTAACTTCTTCGGGGCGCTCATCTACCAAAAGCACAATCAAATGAGCCTCTGGGTGATTTTTAGCAATAGCAGTGGCTAATTCTTTCATTAGCTCAGTTTTACCGGTTCTTGGAGGTGCTACGATTAAGCTTCTTTGACCTTTTCCTATAGGGGCAAATAAATCAAGCATTCTACCTGTTAGTTTTAAAGGATCGTATTCTAATTTGATTTTTTCAGTTGGAAAAATTGGAGTAAGATTGTCAAATAAAGGTCTTTCTCTAGCTTCTTTTAATGGAAGATAATTAATTGCTTCAATTTTTAATAAAGCATAGTATTTTTCTTGGTCTTTTGGTTCTCTAACTTGACCGGTAACTATATCCCCAACGCGCAGAGCAAATTTGCGAATTTGTGAGTTTGATACATAAGCATCATTTACGCTATCGCTTAAATTTGAATCCATTCCACGCAAAAAGCCATAGCCTTCAGGTGAAATTTCTAAAATCCCTGTAAAGAGTATAAAACCACCTTTTTTGGTTTGTGCTTTTAGAATTTCAAAAATAAGATCTTGTCTTCTAAATTCTCTTGGGTTTTCTATTTCTGCTTCATTGGCAATTTTAACTAAGCTTTCTAGATCAAGCAACTTTAAGTCTTCTATCTTATAACCTTCCACCGGAATGTGTGTTCTTTGATGTTGTTTTTTTTCTTTTGTATTTTCCATATATCCTCTAAAATGTAGAAAATGTAGTATTTAATAATGAATAAGAGATTTTATTCAAAAAAATGCTTCTTTGTCAAATTTTTAAAATTATAATATAGCTTTGTAAATAATTTTTAAAATAGTGATTTTAAAAAAATGATAAAATATTGTAAAAATTATCAAAGAAAGTATAATATGAAATGCAAACACTGTCAATTAAGTTTCAGACAAGATCAAATGATAGAAAAAAATGGAAATTATTTTTGCTGTAAGGGTTGTGAGAGTGTTTATGAGATTTTACAAGAAAATAATTTGGAAGAATTTTATGAAAAACTTGGTAGCCAAACCCTAACTCCTGCGATAATAGAACATAATGTCAAAGATTATGAAAAATACATACAAAAAACCAAAGAAGGTTTTAGTGAGATTTTTTTACTTATAGAAGAAATTCATTGTGCTGCCTGTGTTTGGCTTAATGAAAAAATTCTCATTAAAAGTGAAGGGGTGATAGAAGTTGATATTAACTCTATTACTCATAAAGCTAGAATTGTTTTTGATGAAAAAAGCATAAATTTAGCAAAAATTATCCAAAGTATAGAAAGCATAGGTTATAAAGCTAGTGTGTATTTGCCTACAAAAAATGAACAAAGAGCAACTCAAACCAAAAGAGATTTTTATGCAAAATTAATAGTTGCTATAGCTTGCGTGATGAATATCATGTGGATATCTGTAGCTAAGTATGCTGGGTTTTTTAGTGGCATGGAAGCTGATACTAAGGATATTTTACATTTTGCTGAATTTTTACTTTGCACTCCTGTGCTTTTTTACACAGGCTCGATCTTTTATAAAAATGCCTATTATGCTTTGAAATTTAAAAGTGTTAATATGGATACTTTGGTAATTAGTGGAGCAAGTTTAGCTTATATATATTCAGTGTGGGCGATGTTTTCAAGAGCTTCACAAGTGTATTTTGATTCTGTAGCGATGATTATTTGTTTTGTTTTTATAGGAAAGTACTTAGAGCTTTTAAGCAAGAAAAAAGCTCTTGATACGCTTGATCATTTACGATCGTTTTTTAGTAGTGAAGTAAGGGTATTAAAAAATAACAAAATAGAAAATATTGATATAGAAGAAGTGCAAATAGGAGATATTGTAGAGTTAAAAGAAGGCGATAGGGTTTTAATAGATGGAGTGTGCATTAGTGGTAATATTAGCTTGGATATGTCTAGTTTAAGTGGAGAGAGCTTACCGCTTGATGTGCAAAAAGATGATATGATTTATTCTGCTTCTTTAGTTTTAAGTGGGAATGCTTTATATAAGGTAAATGTACTTTATAAGGATTCTAAATTAGCTAGGATTATTAATTTACTCGAAAACTCAAGTACTAAAAAAGCCAAAATAGAAAAAATGGTACAGCAAGTAAGTAAGTATTTTTCACCTATTATTTTAACTTGTGCTTTACTTTGCTTTGCTTTTACTTTTTTTGTATTAAATTTGGGTTTTGAAGAAGCTATGATACGCATGGTTTCTGTGTTAATTATAGCTTGCCCATGTGCTTTAGCTTTGGCTACTCCGGTGAGTTCTTTAGTAGCAATTAGTGCTGGTTTGAAAGAAAAAATTTTATTTAAAGAAGCAGGTGTTGTGGAGGATTTGAGTAAGTGCAATGTGGCTGTGTTTGATAAAACAGGGGTTTTAACAAAGGCTAGTTTAGAAGTTAAAAAAAGCTTTTTAGATGAAAGGTTAGATAAAAATGAGTTATTAAATTTCTTACACCTAACTAACCACCCAGTGGCTAAAAGCATTTTGAAATTTTTAGATGAAAAAATCGATAACAGAATAGAATTTGAAAAAATTCAAAATTTTCAAGCAAGAGGTTATAAAGCCTTTTTGGGTAAAGATGAATTTTTGGGAGGAAATGAGAAATTTTTCAAAGAAAATCATATGCAAGTACAAGAATTTCAAACTACGCATTTTATATTTGCTAAAAATAAAACTGTATTAGCAGTTTTTGAATTAGAAGATAGTATGAGAGAAAGCTCTGAAGAGTTGATTGAATTTATGAAAGAATGCAAAATGCAAATTTATATGTTAAGTGGTGATAATTTATCTGCTGTGAGTAAGGTAGCTGAAAAATTAAAAATAAATAATTTCAAAGCCGCATGTATGCCAGAAGATAAAATGCAAATAATAGCTAATTTAAATCAAACAGGTAAGGTTTTAATGGTAGGAGATGGAGTAAATGATGCTTTAGCGCTTTCTTATGCAGGTGTTGGGGTTTCTTTAAAAGAAGGTTCTGAACTTGCTATGGAAAATAGTGATATTATATTGTTAAAAAATGACCTAAAAAGCTTACAAAAAGCCATACAAATAGCTAAAAAAACTTATCAAATTATTAAACAAAATTTAGCTTTTTCTTTATTTTATAATGCTTTGAGTATGCCTTTGGCTTTTTTTGGTTTGATTAATCCTTTAATTGCGGCTTTATCAATGTCTTTTAGTAGTATAATAGTAATTTTAAATGCTCTAAGGATTAAAAAATGAACGGTGTTTTAATGATGATGATAGGTGTTTCTTTGGTTGCTTTGTTTTTAGCAATTTGCGCTTTGCTTTGGGGTATAAAGAATAAACAATTTGATGATGATTATAAATTTACTACTTTAAATGATAGCGAAGATGCGTTAAACGATGCGGTGATTTTAGAAAAAAGAAAAAAAGAAGCTTTGGAAAAGAACAAAAAACAGCCATAAAGGCTGTTGAATTATTTTTTTAAGCTTTCAATATAATCTTCAATTGCTTTGAAATCTGCTTCTGTTAAACCTTTAAGGTTAATTTTCATGATCGCTCCTTGACCATAAGCATTTCTTTTACCTGCTGCATAATCTTTCATGTATTGTAATCTTTCAGCTGCAGTTAAAGTATTTAAAGCAGGAACTTTGTTAAGGTAAACTTTATCTGCTTTAGCACCATGACATACTGCACATTTTTTATAAAGTGTAGCACCATCTGCAGCAAAAGCTGAAACACCAAGACATGCTAAAGCTGATAAAACAAGTAGCTTTTTCATTGTATCACTCCTATATAAATTGAAAATAAAATGTGTTTAATTATAAGCTTTTTTTATTTAAAGTCGCTTAAAAAACTTTTTTACTTGATAAATTATAAAATCTTAAAAAAAATTCATTATAATTTTTTTATGAAAACAAAGGCGTTATTTTTAGATAGAGATGGGATTATTAATATAGATAAAAAATACGTTCATAAGATTAGTGATTTTGAATTTTGTGATGGTATTTTTGAACTTTGTGAATTTTTTCAAAAGCAAAATTTTTTAATTTTTGTAGCTACTAATCAATCAGGTATTGCAAGGGCTTATTATAGTGAAAAAGATTTTGAAATTTTAAGCTCGTATATGCTAGGTGAGTTTTTGAAAAAAGGCATTAAAATAGAAAAAATTTATCACTGCCCGCATTTAGAAAATTGTGAATGTCGTAAGCCAAAACCTGGCATGCTTTTAAAAGCACAAAAAGAATTTAATATAGATTTTTCACAATCTTTTTTTATAGGGGATAATTTAAGTGATATGCAAGCTGGAATTAATGCTGGTATAAAAAATCTATTTTTGATTAATGAAAATTATAATGATGATGAAAACTATAAGGTCTTTAAAAATTTAAAAGAACTTTTGCATTATTTAAAGGATAAAAAATGAAAATAGTGATAACGGGTGGAGCAGGTTTTATAGGCTCTGCTCTTGCTTTAGAACTTCAGGATAAACATGAGGTTTTGATTGTAGATAAAATGCGCTCAAATGCTACTTTTGAAAATGGAAATTTAGAAAGCTTTGGTCATTTTAAAAATATTTTAGATTTTGAAGGTGAGCTTTATGTGGGTGATATTAATGATGAAAAAACTTTAAAAGTTATAAAAGATTTTAAACCCGATGCGATCTTTCATAAGGCCGCAATTTCAGATACAACTGTTTATGATCAAAACAAAGTTTTAAAGACTAATTTAAATACTTTTAAAGATTTTATAGAGCTTGCCTTAGAACTTAATGCAAAATTAATCTATGCAAGTTCAGCTTCAGTTTATGGAGATGCTCCAAGCCCGCAAACTGTAAATTTAAGTGAAGCCCCTAAAAATCCTTACGCATTTTCAAAGCTAATGATGGATAAATTAGCAAAAAAATACTTTGATAAAATGCATATAGTTGGGCTTAGATATTTTAATGTATATGGCAAGGGAGAATTTTTTAAAAATAGCACTGCTTCTATGATTTTGCAATTTGGACATCAAATTTTAGCGGGTAAAAGCCCGCGTTTGTTTGAAGGAAGCGATCAAATTTATCGTGATTTTGTGTATATTAAAGATGTTGTGAGTGCAAATTTACAAGCTTTAGAAGCAAAAAGTGGAATTTATAATGTAGCTACAGGTAAGGCAAGAACTTTTCAAGATATAGTTGATATTTTACAAAAAGAATTAAACACTAATTATCCTTGTGAGTATATTCCTAATCCTTATAAAAACGCTTATCAATTTCATACTCAAGCAAAATTAGATGAGAGTTTTTCATATGAAGCTAAATTTAGTCTTGAAGAGGGAATAAAAGATTATTTAGATGAGATTAAAAGGCTTTATGAAAAGGAAGTAAATGCTTGATTTTTTAAGTTCTAAAAAGCCAAAAATTTTAGTTGTTGGGGATTTTATGGTGGATCATTATATATGGTGCGATTGTACTAGAATTTCCCCAGAAGCTCCTGTAATGGTGATGAAATCACAAAAAGAAGATAAAAGACTAGGCGGAGCTGGTAATGTGTATGCAAATTTAAAAAGTCTTGGTGCTGAGGTTTTTGCTCTAGGACTTGTGGGTGATGATGAGAGCGGGAGGTTTTTAAAAGAGAATTTAAATGCAAAGTTATTAGTAGAAAAAGATAGAAAAACCCCTCTTAAGAGCAGGGTTTTATCGCATTCTCAGCAAGTTTTAAGGCTTGATGATGAAAATGATTTTGACACTAAATTAGAAGATGAAATTATCAAAGAGTATAAAAAAATCGCAAAAGATTATGATGCAATTGTTTTGAGCGATTATGCCAAAGGAGCTTTAACTTCAAAAGTAACAAAAGCTTTGATAGAGCATGCAAATACTTTAAATTTACCTATTTTGATTGATCCAAAAGGAAGCGATTTTAGCAAATATCAAAATGCGACCTTGCTAACTCCAAATAAAAAAGAAGCTATTCAAGCTTTGGGTGTAGAAAAAATTGATAATTTAGAAAAAGCTTTGAAAAAATTAAAAGATGATTTAAATCTAACTTATTCTATTATAACTTTATCTGAAGAAGGAATAGCACTTTTTGATGAAAAATTACATATTATTCCTGCAAAAGCTTTGGAGGTTTATGATGTAACAGGAGCTGGAGATAGTGTTATAGCTATGCTTGCTTATGCTTTGGCTTTAAAAGTTGATATTATAAAAGCGTGCGAGCTAGCAAATGATGCAGCAGCTGTTGTGGTAGCAAAAGTGGGAAGCGTGAGTGTAAGTTTAGAAGAGATCAAAAATCTAAAAAAAGCTTCTTTTGAAGATAAAATTAAAAGTAAAGAAGAGCTTGTAAAATTGCTACAAGATCAAAAAGTAGTTTTTACCAACGGATGTTTTGATATTATGCATTATGGTCATATAAAATATCTTGAAAAAGCTAAAAAATTAGGAGATATTTTAGTTGTAGGTTTAAATTCAGATGAAAGCGTAAAAAGACTAAAAGGAAACTCAAGACCTATAAATTTAGAGTTCCAACGTGCATGTATGCTTGCGAGTATGTATTTTGTAGATTATGTAGTGATTTTTGATGAGGATACTCCTTATGAATTAATAGAGTTTTTAAAACCCGATGTGCTAGTTAAAGGAGCTGATTATAAAGATAAAGAAGTAGTGGGTTCAAATTTAGTAAAAAAAGTAGAATTGATTGACTTTGAAGATGGATTTAGCACTACCAATATAATTAATAGGATTGCAAATGATAAATAAAATTGAAAAGGAATTTATTCAACATCAAAAAACTTTAGAACAAAGTTTGAGTTTAAAAGAGCAAATTGCTATGGTTGCTCAAGAGTTAAAAGTATGTTTGAAAAATGGAGGGAAAATTTTAATTTGTGGAAATGGTGGAAGTGCTGCAGATAGCCAACATTTTGCAGCTGAACTTAGCGGAAGATATAAAAAAGAAAGAAAGGCTTTAGCTGCTATTGCCCTAAGCACTGATACTTCTGCTTTAAGTGCTATAGGAAATGACTATGGTTTTGAATTTGTTTTTTCAAGACAAGTTGAAGCTTTAGCTAGCAATAAAGATGTATTGATTGGAATTTCTACTAGTGGAAAAAGTCCAAATGTAATCAAAGCTTTTGAAAAAGCTAAAGAAGTTGGTACCAAATGTATAGGGCTTAGCGGAAAGGGTGGTGGAGTGATGAATGCATTATGTGAATATAATATAGTCATTCCAAGCAATGATACGGCTAGAATTCAAGAAATGCATATTTTAATCATTCATTGTTTATGTGATTTGATAGAAGAAGAATATTAAGTTTGGGTTATTTTCCCAAACTTAAATAATATTCAATTTGATCTTTTTGTAAAATTCTAATTAAATTTGTACTTCCTGCAACACCTACTGGAAATCCTGCAGTAAGAGTGTAAACCCCATCTTTTTTCATAAGGCCTTTTTCAACCCCAAGTTTTACAGAATTGCTTAAAAGTTCTGTTAAATTTTCATGCTTTTCTATCAATATAGCAGGTTGAACTCCCCAAACTATACTTAAAAAATTTAAAGCTTTTTTAGAATGAGTAATAGCTATGATATCCATTTTTGGACGATATCTTGCTGTTTTAACTGCGGAAGCACCACTGCTTGTAATGGTAAAAATTGCATTTGCATTTAAATCAGTTGCTAGTTGTGTGCTTGATTTAGCAATGATATCAGTTTCATTAAAACATTTAAAATTTTCAAATTTTTCATAAGGATAGTTTTTTTCTGTTTCAATGATAGTTTGAGTCATAATATCAACTGCATTTGCTGGATCAATCCCCACTGCACTTTCTTCGCTAAGCATAACCGCATCAGTGCCATCAAGCACGGCATTAGCAACATCTGAAATTTCAGCTCTTGTGGCAGTTTTGGATTTTGCAAGAGAAAAAAGCATTTGAGTAGCAGTGATGACAGGTTTATTGGCCTCGTTAGCCTTTTTAATGATGAGTTTTTGTATATTTGGCACCCTATAATAAGGCACTTCAATACCTAAATCTCCTCTTGCTACCATTATACCATCACTGCAATTTATGATTTCATCAATATTTTCAACAGCATCAAATTTTTCTATTTTTGCAAAAATAGCTATTTTGGCATTATTTTCATCAAGTATTTTTTTAACTTCATCAATATCATGAGCATTTTGCACAAAAGAGATGGCTAAAAAATCAACATCATTCTTAATACCCCACGCAAGATCGTCTTTATCTTTTTGGGTGATAACATCGATATTGATTTTTGTATTTGGAAAATTAATTCCCTTGTTTGAACTAAGCACCCCGCTATTTTCTACTTGGGTTTGGATAAAATCTTTTTCAACTTGCACTACTTTGGTTTTGATGGAACCATCGCAAAGATAGATGTATTCTCCTACCTTTAGCATTGAAAGAATTTCAGGGTGATTAATACAGACTTTATAATGCTCATTAGAAAGTTTTTCTCCTTCAAAAGTATCTTTGTAAAAGTCTAGTCTATCTCCATTTTTTAATTCAAAAGCTTCTGGAATTTTTAAGGTTCTAATTTTTGGTCCACTAATGTCTTGTAAAATTCCAATTCTTGCATTAAGTTCAGCTGCTACTTTTCTAATAGTAGCTAGATTTTGACTATGATACTCATGGGTTCCATGTGAAAAGTTTAAACGAAAAACATTTACCCCATTAATAATCATTTGTCTTATTGTAGCTTCATTTTCGCTTGCTGGTCCGATCGTTGCAACTATTTTTGTTTTTTTTAACATTTCTTATCCTTTTTATAGTAGTTCGCTAGTAAATAAATCCTCATTAAAATTAGCACCCAAGTATTGACAAATAAGTTTTGCATCTCTATAACCATTGCCAAGACAGCTTGTAGCACCTGGACTTGGTGTCATATTGAAAATTATACCTGGAATTTCAGTGATACTTGCCTCACCAAGCATTAATTCTCCTGCTTTTTTATCAAGCACTTGAGGGCGTACTCCGCCAAAGTTTTTGGCATAGTAAATATCATCTGTTTTTAAACTAGGAACTATTTTTTTGGCATCTTTTACAAAAAGTCTTTTGTTAATATAAGGAATTTCAAACAAATAATTATAAAGAATATAATTTCTAATAGTAGAATCTTTAAAAAGATTAAAACAAATTTTAACTACATTCATATCTAAATTTAATGTTTTGAAAAATTCAGGTAACGATTTAAAACCATGATATCTTTCTAACATAGGAATAACTAAAGCAGTAGGGCCAAAGCGTGTATTCATATTGGCTAATAAATCAGGATCACCATGTAACGCAGCAAATGGGAGTTTTGGATTTTGCACCATATAAACTTTACCATTTAAAATTTTTCTTTTTGCCATGTAAAAACTTCCTGCAACAGGAAAGCAAGATTTATCTAATCCTATACCCATTTTATGTGCTAAAAATAAAGAATGTGCTCCCGCATTTACTATAATTGATTTTGCACTATATTCTTTAAAATCTCTTGTTTTTATATAAAAAATATCATCTTTTTTTTCTATAAAAACAACTTCTTGATTATAAGCTACATGGGTATTTTTGCCTTGTTTGCAAGCTTGTTCTATAAGATTTTGGCTCATTAATCCAAAATCCACTGTAGTATAAATTTCACCTTCTTCTACGCCCATAGCGACTATATTATCTGCTCTATCATTGTTGCCATCTTCACCCAAGACAACATTAGGTTCTATTTGCTTAATATCATTTTTAGTGTAAAATTTAATATAAGGATATAATTCTTTAAATTCTTCATATCTATTTTTCATATACTCGCATTCTTTGTCTCCAACTGCAAGTGCAAGTTTTTGGTGTGAGTGCATAAATTTATTTTGTGCATTTTGCAAAAGACCGTATTTAACAATCATATCTGCAGTTTTTTTAACTTTTTTTGCTTTTTCTAAGGTATAGTTTGTTTCTATATCGCCACAGTGGATAGTTTGTGAATTGCTTGTGCTATGACTATTTAAAGTTGCGGCATTATTATATTTTTCTAATAAAGCAATATTTTGAATATTTGTATATCTAGCTAGCTCATAAAATGCCGCAGCACCAGAAATCCCACCGCCAATTACTACGGTATCAAAATGTTTTTGATCCATTGTTATCAATTCCTTTTGTATATTTACTTTTGCTAATGATATCAAAATATAGTTGTTTTGAGTTTAAATAAAGCTTATAATTTTAAGAGTAGGGGCGTAGAAATAAATTTTAAAGTATAAAATTTTCACAAACAGCTTTTTTCATGCCTCTAAAAATTAAAAATTTATCATAAATAGCATAATCAAAAAAATTTGCAAGAAATTGTCCATCACCGCCGGTAAAATATAATTTTTTACCATATGCACTATCTTTTATGAGTAAATATATGCTTTTAAATACACCATAACTTAAAGCATCAACAGTTCTTTGGGGAAAAGCATCAAAATTTATTTGGGTATTTAATTCATATTTTAAACGTGATGAAATATTAGAAAAAGATTTTTTGTAACTTTCAATACCAGGAAGAATAAATCCACCAAGATGAATAGAATTAGAGATAACATCTACAGTGATTGCAGAGCCTGCATCAACTACAACACCATCTTCTATAGTATAGCAAGCTGCTATTCTATCGACCCCTAAATTATCATAAATAGTATCAAAGTTAAAATATGGAGCAAGATTAATAAATAAGGGATTTTGTTTCAATCTTTGCTCTAAATTTGGATTAACATTGATATAAAATACTTTCTGTGTTGGCTCATATTGTAAAAACTGTTCTATACTCATAGAATGAAATTTTTGCTCGTTTAAAAAACTTGCGGTTGTATTGCCAATATCACATAAAAGCATAACTTTTAATTCCTTTGGTAGTTAAATATTCTTTTGCTTTTGAGCAAATCAAAGCATGATGAAAAATAAAATAATTTTTGAAATTTAAATTTAGAGTTTGGTTTATATTTTGAAAAATACTTTCAAATTCTAGACATTCTTTTGTTAAAATTTTACTTTTCGCAAAAGAAAATAAAATTAAGCAGTATTGCTTACTTGTATTTTCTCCATAAATACAAGTTATTTTTTTCTTTTTACTAAAAACATGAATATCTAAAGACTCAGTGTTTTTTAAAATAATTCCATGCTTTATAAGAATATCACTAAGTTCTTGATTCATTTTAGTTTAATTGTAAAAATTTGTTTTGAAAGAAAAATTTACCATTTGCCATAAAACTTTTTTTATCAACAGCTTCACTTAGTTTATATACTGTATAATCTTTTAAATTGGTATTTAATTTGATTAAATAACCTGTTTTTTCAAAAATATATAAAGAGTTGTTGTATAAGGTGCTTTTGGAAAATAGAGCAAATTGAAATTTTATTTCATCGATTTTTCTAAGATTATAATCATTTTTAAGAATTCTTCCATCTTTTGTAAGTATGAAAATTTCATTATCATTGATATTTACTTCTTTAATATTTTCATTTAGATATAAAGTTCTATTTGGAGTAACAACGATGATTTTTTGTGCAGTTGCAGCAACCATTGTATCATTTTTTACATGAAGGTAGATGATATTGTTAAAAAATTCTTCACTACTTACCAAAATTTCTTTACTAACTTTTAATGTGCTTTTATTGAGTATGGCTAATTTTCCATTAAGCATAGGATATATGATAATAGTATTTAAAAAATAAGGATTAGCATAACGACTATCTTGAGCATAAGCTGTACCAAGATTTTGAAGCATTTTAATACCAAGATTTTTATTTGCATATACTAAGGTATTGCTAGCTAAAACCAAGGCTATATCATCTCCATCTATACTTGCACTTACTACGCTTTCATTAAATTTATGAGAAAATAATTCATCTCCTTGTAAATTTAAAATCTTAAAATTTCCATTATTATCGCCAATAAGAACTTCTTCTTGTTGCATATTTAAAATATGATAATTTTTATCTAGTTTAAAATTAATAATATTCCCCGTGGAATCTATAAAGGAATTGCTATTTAATTGTGCTATATTGTTATTGAAATTGATAATCTTACCATTAATATTATGTGAGTTATAAGGAAGTTGTTCTGTTTGTGTTGGTTGATAATATTCCCTTTTTGTGCCACAAGCGCTAAAAAATATTAAAGTTATAATAAATAAATAAAAGTGTTTCATTTTATTCCTTGATAATGTTTTAAGCTTGTAATAATCTGCCATAAAGGAGAATTTATAGGTATTTTATTAAATTCTATATCTGCATTTTTAAAATCATTTTGCTTTAGAAATTCAAAACCTGCTAGTAGGGTATTATAATCTTTTAAAAATTCTGACTTTTGATTATTTTGAGCAAGTACTATTTGTTTCAACAAAGGATCTATATTAAGACTTAAAGTTTGATTAAGATCTTGATTGTTTTGCCCCATGATGAATATGGTGTATAAATTTGCATTTTTTTGTTTTAAATCTTCAAGTAATTTTTGATCTGAAGGATTTTTTAATAAATTATTAAAAATTATATTGCTTTCTTGAATATTGCTTTCTTGTTTTAGATTATAAAAATAACTTCCACCAAAATATGCAACCAAAAGCACGATAATCGTAATGAAGTAGTATTTGTATTTTTTTATAAAGCGCTCAGATTTAATAAAATTTTCCATCATTTGCTCTTGAGAGCTTAATTCTTCTTGGACTGCTTTTAAGTTTTCTTTTAAAGCCATATTTTCCCTTTTTTAGCAAGAATAAACATTATTTATTGTTTTAAGTCTATAATTGTAACATATAAAAATGAAAAAATAAATGATTTTATGTTATAATTTTTAATCTAAAAAAAAGAGTTTTCTTGGATATAAATTAAAATTAAGGTAAATCATGCAAATTGATGATAAATTATTGACTAAACTTGAAAAGCTAAGTGCTTTAAAAATTGCCGATGAGAAAAGACAAGAATTAGAAGAACAATTAAGTCAAATTGTTAATTTTGTAGAAAAATTAGATGAATTAAAACTTGATGATGTGGAGGCTATGACAAGCACCACAAAAGGTGGAACGCCATTTAGACTAGATGAAAGTAGAAAATCTGAAGTATTTGATGTAATTAGTAAGCATGCTCCAAATTCTCAAGATGGATTTTTTATAGTCCCTAAAATAATTGAATAAAATATTTGGAGTTTAGCGTAGATGGAAAATTTTTCGTGGTTTGATGTATTTGTTTTGGGCTTAACTGTGATTTTGGGCTTAAAAGGCTTGGTAAGTGGTTTGTTTAAAGAAATTTTTGGTTTACTGGGTATAGTTGGTGGGGTTTTACTTGCTTCAAGATATGCTAAAGAAGTAGCAGAAATTATTAATAATAATTTTTATGCAATTGAAAATGAAAATCTTGCAATTTTTGCGGGATTTCTAGTTTTATTGATCGTGATATGGATAGCTTGTATGGCTTTGGGAAATATACTATCAAAAATGTTTAGTATGAGTGGTCTTGGTTTTATAGATCGTATTGGTGGATTTTTGTTTGGTAGTGCTAAAATATTTTTGATTTTTGCTATTTTGGTAGCTTGTATTAATAATATAGAATTTTTAAATTCAAGCTTGGAAAAATATGCTAAAAATAGCTATACATTAGAATTACTTAGACAAACAGGTGATTTTATAATGAATACGGATTTTACTCAAAATGGTTTAGATAAAATACAAGAACAAATTATAGATTCTAATTTAAGTCTAAATTCGGAGGTAAATAATGCAAATTGAAAATATAGAATATGATGTTTTGCTTGAGCGTTTTAAAAAAACACTTAAAGATAATGGTCTAAAATATACCAAACAAAGAGAAGTGCTTTTAAAAACCTTATATAATAGCGATATGCATTATACTCCAGAAAGTTTATATGTGGAAATTAAGCAAAAAAATCCTGAGCTAAATGTAGGTATTGCGACAGTTTATAGAACTTTAAATTTATTAGAAGAATCAGGTATGGCTACTTCTATATCTTTTGGTGCTTCAGGAAAGAAATTTGAACTTGCAAATAAGCCTCATCATGATCATCTAATTTGTAAAAGTTGTGGAGAGATTGTAGAATTTGAAAATTCTATTATTGAGCAACAACAAATGTTAATAGCAAAAGAATATAATTTTAAATTAACAGGACATTTAATGCAACTTTATGGCTTATGTCCACAATGTAGTAAAAAATAAAGGTATATTTAATGTTTGATAATATTTTAGAACAACAAAAAATTCAAAAAGCACAAGAATTAAAAGAACTAGGAATCAACCCTTATCCGCATTTTTTAAAAAAAGAAATGAGCATAAATGAATATAAAAGTAAATTTGCTTACATTAAAGATATGGAAAATCAGCGCGATGAAAATGCTCATGGGGTGTTAGCAGGAAGATTAAAGCTTCTTAGGATAGCTGGTAAATCAGTATTTGCTAATATAGAAGATGAGCAAGATAATTTACAAATTTATTTTAATCAAAATATTTTAGGGGAAGAATACTTTGCTATTTTAAAAAAATATCTTGAAGTAGGGGATATTGTTTTGGTTAAAGGTTTTCCTTTTATGACTAAAACAGGAGAATTTAGTCTTCATGTGGAACAAATTCAAATAGCTACAAAAGCCATAGTGCCTTTACCGGAAAAATATCATGGACTTACTGACATCGAGCAAAGATATAGAAAAAGATACCTTGATATGATTATGAATAGTGAAGTGAGAAAAGATTTTATTTTGCGTTCTAAAATTGTTTCTTATATTAGATCTTTTTTTGATAATAAAGGATTTTTGGAAGTTGAAACACCAATGATGCATCCTATTGCAGGAGGAGCAAATGCAAAGCCTTTTGTGACTTATCACAATGCTTTGGGTGTGGAAAGATTTTTAAGAATAGCTCCAGAATTATATCTAAAACGTTTGATTGTAGGTGGTTTTGAGGCAGTTTATGAGATTAATAGATGTTTTAGAAATGAAGGGATGGATTTAACGCACAATCCTGAATTTACTACAATTGAGTTTTATTGGGCTTATCATAATTATCATGATTTGATGGATTTAACAGAAGAGCTTTTTGCTATGCTTTTGGATAAATTAAATTTAGACAAAAAACTTGAATTTGATGAAAAAATAATTGATTTTTCTAAGCCATTTGAAAGAATTACTTATAAAGATGCGTTAAAAAAATATGGTGGTTTAGATGATGAGCTTATTAATAATAAAGAATTAATCTTAGAAAAGCTAAAAAAAGATGGCTTTGAAGCCAATGAAAAATTAGAATTAGGTCATTTACAAGCTGAACTTTTTGATAATTATGTTGAAGATAAACTAATTAATCCTACTTTTGTGATAGATTTTCCTATTTCCATAAGTCCTTTATCTAGAAGAAGTGATAAAGATGCAGATATTGCTGAAAGATTTGAGTTGTTTATCGCAGGTAGAGAGATTGCAAATGGATTTAATGAGCTTAATGATCCGCTAGATCAATATGAGAGATTTTTAAAACAAATTGAAGCTAAAAATGCAGGTGATGAAGAAGCATGTGAAATGGATGAGGATTTTGTTAATGCACTAGGCTATGCTATGGCACCAACTGCAGGACAAGGTATTGGAATAGATAGATTAGTTATGCTTTTAATTAATAAAAAATCAATTCGTGATGTAGTGCTTTTCCCAGCTATGAGACCACTTAAAAATGAGATAAAAGGAGAGTAAATGTTGGAAAATTTTGATAAAGAAATTTTTGATTTAACCCAAAAAGAGTTAGCAAGACAATGCGATGGTCTTGAAATGATAGCAAGTGAAAATTTTACCATACCAGAAGTTATGGAGGTAATGGGTAGCATTTTAACAAATAAATATGCAGAAGGCTATCCTGGTAAAAGATATTATGGTGGATGTGAATTTGTAGATGAGATTGAGACGATTGCTATAGAAAGATGTAAAAAACTTTTTAATTGTAATTTTGCCAATGTACAACCTAGTTCAGGTTCACAAGCAAATCAAGGTGTGTATATGGCATTATTAAATCCTGGTGATAGAATTTTGGGTATGGATTTAAGCCATGGAGGACACTTAACTCATGGTTCTAAAGTAAGTTCTTCTGGAAAAGTTTATGAAAGCTTTTTTTATGGAGTTGAGCTTGATGGAAGAATTAATTATGATAAAGTTAGAGAGATAGCAAAAGAAGTTAAGCCAAAACTTATTGTTTGTGGTGCTAGTGCTTATCCTAGAGTGATTGATTTTGCCAAATTTAGAGAAATAGCAGATGAGGTTGGCGCATACTTATTTGCTGATATTGCGCATATTGCAGGTTTGGTTGTAGCAGGTGAACATCCTAGTCCATTCCCTTATGCTCATGTTGTAAGTTCTACTACACATAAAACTTTAAGAGGTCCAAGAGGCGGGATTATTATGTGTAATGATGAAGAAATTGCCAAAAAAATCAATTCTGCAATTTTTCCAGGTATTCAAGGTGGTCCATTAATGCATGTAATTGCTGCTAAGGCAGTTGGGTTCAAATATAATTTGAGTGATGAGTGGAAAATTTATGCTAAGCAAATCATTAAAAATACTGCTACTTTGGCACAAGTTTTAATAGATAGAAAATATGATTTAGTCAGTGGTGGTACTGATAATCATTTGATTTTATTAAGCTTTTTAAATAAAGATTTTAGTGGTAAAGATGCAGATTTAGCGTTAGAAAGAGCAGGTATTACAGCTAATAAAAATACTGTTCCAGGTGAAACTAGAAGCCCCTTTGTAACGAGTGGTTTAAGACTTGGAACAGCAGCTTTAACAGCTAGAGGTTTTAAAGAAGAGCAAATTACTATTGTTGCAAATTATATAGCTGATATTTTAGATGATATACAAAATACTAAACTACAAGAGGAAATCAAGGTTAAACTAAAGGATTTAGCAAGTAATTTTATTATTTATGAAAGGGCTTTATTTTGATTACAACAATGGATTTAGCTTTAATTAAAATGGTTACAAGCCATTATTATATAAAGCGTGATACTATAGTGAATAAATATGAATACAAGGGTAGGATTTTCTTTGATAAATTTGAGAAAATCAATGCTCCATTAACTGCTAGTGTTATACAAGAGCATATGGAAAAAAAGATAATCGTGGCGCATTCTTTGATTAATAGTTTTGATAAGGTTGAAAATATTGTATTTGATTATAATGGTTTCAATGCGGAGCGTTTTTGGCATAGAGCGCAACTTGTTTTAAGAGAAGAGGGTTTTATTAATTTTACCGCTTATAGAACAAGAACTAATAATCACTTGCATTTGTATATTCATAAAGGACATACAACCTTTAACGAGGCTTGCTCTTTAGGCTCAAAATTATCTTTACTTTTTTCTCAAAAGATGCCAGTAGAGTGGAAGGTTTTTCCTAGTATGGATATACCTAGAGAATTTAATATATTAACCCTGCCTTATGAAGTTTATCAAAAAGAACGTGGTGCCTCTTGGTCTAAACACATGTAATTTCTTGAAAGGATGAAAAAATGGAAGAAAATAACAAAAATGAATTTGATGATATTATTTTGCAAAAAAACAATAAAAGCGAAAAGCTTAAAAAAATTTTGCTTAGATCAATTATTTTAATCATTGTATTTTTAGTTGTTATGATAGCAATGAAACTAATCAATGATCCAGGTGAAGAAAAAACATTACAAATGCCATCAGAGCCGCAAGAGCAAGCTACTTATGAAAATAACTTTAATTCTTTACCTATTACAGATAGTACTAAAGAAGAAGATGAATTTGAAGCTTTAGCTAGAAAATTAAAAGAAGAAAGTTCTTTGAACGATACAAATACTACTATAGAGGAAAAGCAAGAAGTTCCAAGCAATAGTGTGTTAGATCAAATTACTACAGTAGAATCAAAAGAAGAGCCAGTTAAGGTAGAAGAAAAACAAGAAGAGATTAAGCCTGTAGAAAAATCCATAGAAAAACCAATTCAAAAACCTTCTGAAAAACCAAAAAATAATGTAGTTGAAAAACCAAAAGCTCCAGAGCAAAGCAATACAAATGAATTGTTTGAGAGTATAAAAACCCCAAGTGTTCAAACGCAACTTCCTGCAGGTGCTTATATTCAAGTTTTTTCTTTAAATAGTTTAGATCCTAAATCAAAAGAATTAAATATACTTAAAGAAAATGGATATGATTATAAAATTTATAAAACAACAGTAAATGGTAAAGAGCTAACAAAAGTTTTAGTTGGGCCTTATAAAGAAAGTGAATTAAAGGCTGAGTTAGAAAAAGTACGTTCTAAAATAGCAAAAGGTGCTTTTACATTTAGAGTAAAATGAAAACTTTTGCGGTTATAGGCGATCCTATTATGCATTCTAAATCTCCAAGAATGCATAATAATGCCTTGCAAGCTCTCAAAGAAGACGCAGTTTATACAAGATATCATCTAAAAGATAAAACAAAATTAAAAGAAATTGTTCAAAAATTAGATGGTGCTAATATCACCATACCTTTTAAAGAAGTAGCTTGTGAAATAGCTGATTTTAAAGATGAAAGTGTTATGCATATAGGCTCTGCTAATACTTTGTTAAATAAAAATAACAAAATTTATGCTTATAATACAGATTATCTAGGATTTTTAAAAGCGATTGAAGATTTTTCTCTTATCAAAAATGCTTTGATTTTGGGTGCTGGGGGTACGGCTAAAGCTTTAGCTTATGCTTTAAAATTTATAAAAATTGAAGTTACAATAGCAAATCGCTCTAGTGCTAGATTTGAAAATTTAACCAATTACCCATGTTTTTTATATGCCCAACTTGATTTAAGTAAAAAATTTGATTTGATTATTAATACAACTAGTGCGGGTTTAAATGATGAAAAATTACCTTGTCAAGAAGAGATTTTAAAAGGTTTTTTTCTAAATGCCAAATATGCATTTGACGTGATTTATGGTAAAAATACACCTTTTTTAAATTTAGCAAGAGAAAATGGCTTGACAATAAAAGATGGCATGCAAATGCTTTTATGGCAAGGTGTTTTTGCTTTTGAGTTATTTTTAGAGTGTCAAAAAATAGAAGAAATTTATAAAGCCATGGAGATGGCTTTAAAACTTCCTTAGTGACTAAACCAAGATTTGATTTTATCAAATAAGCTTTCTTGTTCTATAAAAGCTTCTTCATCTGCTAAGCCAAAGCTTTTTTCAAGTTGTAATAGTAGATTTTTTTGTTCATCAGTAAGTGTTTTTGGAAATTTTATTTCAATTTGTACAATATGTGAGCCTAATTTTCCATTATGAATATTTTTAACACCTTCATTAGCTAATTCAAATTTTTGTTTATCTTTTGCACCTACTGGAAGTTTAAGATCAGCCTCTCCTCTTATGGTAGAAACTTTAATAGTCTTTCCTAGAGCAGCTTGGGTAAAAAATACAGGTACTATGGTATAGATATCATCATCATGTCTGATAAATTTATCATCATCTTCTACGATAATTTTGATATACAAATCACCTCTTTGAGAAGAATTTGGAAGCTCATTAGCTTTGTTTTGTACTCTAAGACTCATGCCACTATCTATACCTTCTGGTATATCAAGCTCTATACGATCTTTAATTTCTTCATAACCATTACCATGGCATGTTTTACATTTATCTTTGATAATCTGACCGCTACCTTTACAATGATCACAAGTTTGCACAAAGGTCATAAAACCTTGTCTAACACCAACTTGCCCTTTTCCTCCACAATGAGGACAAGTATCTAATTTTCCATTTTCTGAGCCACTTCCTTTGCAGGATTTACAAAAGCTTTTATAGGTAAAATCGATTGTTTTTTTGCAACCAAAAACAGCTTCTTTAAAGCTAATTTTTGTCGCTATTTTTAAATCGTGAGGATATTTATTTCCTTTTTCCTTTTTGCGTGCTGAGCCTCCAAAACCAAAATTATCTCCAAAAAAGCTTGAAAATATATCTCCTAAATCAACATCACCAAAGCCATTAAATCCACCTGTTTGCCCTTTAAGCCCTTCTTTTCCATATCTATCATATATGCTTCTTTTTTCATCATTGCTAAGAACTTCATAGGCTTCGTTGACAAGTTTAAATTTTTCTTCAGCTTCTTTATCTCCTTGGTTTCTATCAGGATGATATTTTAACGCCATTTTTCTATAAGCTTTTTTTATGGTTTCTTTGTCTGATGTTTGAGAAATTTCTAGTATTTCATAATAGTTAAGTTCCACTTTTTTCCTCTCTTGAAAAATTAATATTGTAATTTTAGCAAAAAAATAAATGAATAGTTAAATTATGTGTTATAATATTAAGTTTGTAACATATTTTCACTAAAGGGGTAGAGATGATTAATGTTTTAATGATCGAAGATGATCCAGATTTTGCAGAGTTTTTGGCAGAATATTTGGCCCAGTTTAATATAAAAGTTACTAATTATGAAGATCCGTATTTAGGAATGAGTGCTGGTATAAAAAACTATGATTGTTTAATTCTTGATTTAACTTTACCTGGACTTGATGGTCTTGAAGTTTGTCGTGAAATAAGGGAAAAATATAGTATTCCTATTATTATTTCTTCAGCTAGAAGTGATTTGAGTGATAAAATTGTAGGACTTCAAATAGGTGCGGATGATTATCTACCAAAACCTTATGATCCAAAAGAAATGCATGCAAGAATTATGAGTTTGATTCGTCGTTCAAAACGCGTAAATGAAACTCCTGAGAAAATCATCAATTCAGCATTTAAAATTGATGAAAAAAGACATGAGATTAGCTACAATGATGAAGTTTTAGTTTTAACACCTGCTGAGTATGAAATTTTAAGTTATATGATAAGACAACATGGATTTTCAGTTAGTAGAGAGCAACTTGTATATCACTGTAAGAGTTTAAAAGATAAAGATTCTAAGAGTTTAGATGTAATTATTGGTAGGCTTAGAACCAAGATTGGCGATAGTTCAAAAGCACCAAAACACATTTTCTCAGTTAGAGGAATAGGATACAAATTAATAGGATGAAAGTAACTATTAACCTTAAGATCACGGTCCTTTTTGCAACAGCATTTTTATTTGTTTGTGCCTTATTTGTGCTTTTAGGTAAGGTTCAGATAGATTCTTATTTAACTAATGAGCAAAGCAGACAAAAAGAAATTGTAGAAAAGATAATATATAATTTAGAAAGAAAAGAAGGTTTTTCAATACATGAGTATCTTCTTTCTAAATCTTTTAAATTAGTTGAAAATGAGCGTAATATAAAACATATTGTTGCCAAAGGTGAAAAAGTACTTAGGGTTAATTCCTTGTATGGAAGCTTTTCTTCTATTATTTATCATAATCAAATTTTTTTCTATGTAGAGCAACTTAACACAAAACATCTTTATGAGTTAAACGCTTCTGCGCGTCTTGAGTATTTATTTTTATTGAGTTTCTTTTTTAGCTTGATTTTGATTATATTTTTATATTTTTCAGTATTAAGATCTTTAATGCCTTTGAAAATTTTAAAAAAGAAAATTAAAAATATTAGCGCAGGTAAAATTGAACCTTTATCTGAATATTCTCAGATTAATGATGAAATTTCTGAAATTTCTTTTGAATTTGATCATGCTATCAATAAAATTCAAGAACTTGTAAAATCAAGACAGTTTTTCTTAAGAATGATTATGCACGAGCTTAAAACACCTATTGGAAAAGGTAGAATAGTTTGTGAAATGCTAGATAATCAAAAGCAAAAAGATCGTTTGGTGGCGATTTTTGAAAGACTTGAATTATTAATAGATGAATTTGGAAAAATTGAAAAAGTTTTATCAAGAAATTGTCAGCTTAATTTGCAAACTTATCATCTGAGTTTGATTTTAGAGCAGGCTGAAGATTATTTAATGAGAGATGATTTTTATCAAAAAGTAAAGATTACTTATAAAGAGGATACTATGATAGTTGCTGATCTAGAACTCTTTTCTTTAATGCTTAAAAATTTAATTGATAATGCTATTAAATACTCGGTTGATAAAGCTTGCGAGATTATATGTTCTGGAGATTATATTATTGTTAGAAATAAGGGAATTCAGCTTAAAAAAACTTTTGATTATTATTTAAAACCTTTTGTAAGAGAGCATAATACCCAAGTAGAAGGAATGGGGTTAGGACTTTATATTATTAATAATATTTGCAATCTTCATGGTTATAATCTAACCTATAGTTATGAAGATGGCTATCATACTTTTAAAATTGTTTTCTCAAGGTTGAAATAATTTTGAAGGGCTTAGAAAAATTTAATGAGTTAGTAGCTGCTTTTTCTGCATTGCCTACCATAGGAAAGAAATCTGCTTTAAGGCTTGCATATCATGTTTGTATAAAAGATCCTTTGTTGGGTTCTAAACTTGCTTATCATATTGAAGAATCCATAAGAATGATAAAAAAATGCACACAATGTGGTGCTTTAAGTGAAAATGAATTATGCGAAGTTTGTTCTAATATAGAAAGAAATCATAATATTATCTGTATAGTTCAAGATTCTAAAGATGTTTTGGTTTTAGAAGATAGTGGAAGTTATGATGGGCTTTATTTTGTACTTGATGATACAAGTGAAGAAAACATTATAAAATTAAGAAGCATGATTGAGCATAATAAAACCACAGAAATATTTTTTGCTTTCACGCAAGGCTTAAATTCTGATGCTATTGTTTTTTTTATAGAAGAAAAATTAAAAGATTTAAATTTGAGTTTTTCTCAAATAGCTCAAGGCATCCCAAGTGGTGTGAGTTTGGAAAATGTTGATTTTATATCTTTGCATAAAGCTATAAGTCATAGAACTAAGCTTGACTAATATATTTTTTTAATAATGCCAACCATTCATTTTTGTTAATATCATTTAAGATTATATTGGTAAAATCACAGTTTTTAACTCTATCTTTGGAAAAAAGTAAAATGGTATTTTGTGGATTTTTTATTTTATATTCTTGCAAAATTTGACTAATATATGCAAGATCAAATTTTATAACTTCATAATCTATTAAAATCAATTTGAAATTTAATTGTAATGCTTTTTTAAAATCACTTAAATTATTTACAGCTTGGTTGTTTTGGTAAAATTGATTGGTTATATTTAAAATAAGATCGTTTTCAAAACTAGTAGATTTAAAAATCAAAACATTATAAGAATTTCTTTTTTTGTAAGTTTCTTGTGTGAAATTGGCATTTAAAAAATTAATAATATCTTCAGCGCAAATTTTAGTAAAAGTAAAATTTAAAATATCACCAACTTTTTCTTTCGAGATAATAAAGCTAAAATTCTTTTCTTTGTAATCATTTGTGATTTCACTACTAATTCCTATATTTGATAATATACATTGCAAAAGAAAATTTTCAATAACATTGTCGTTTATGATACCTACATGTATATTTTCAAAACAATCATTTATGGGAATTTTATTGTGGTGATATTGTTGTAAAATTGGTTTTAGTGTGCATAAATTATCTGTTTGTAAGTAATTTAAACCTTGAATAAGATATTGAAAATCTTTTTGTGCAAGTTGATTTTGTAGTTTTTGATCTTGTAGTTGTTTATTGATTAAATCAAACGATAGTTTTAAATTTTCTTTTAATTCTTCTAAAGAATTTGATTTTGGCAAAGAAAAATATTTTTCAATTTCTTGAGTTAAAATTTTATTTTTTTTGATTTTTTGATTTTTTAAGATTATATAAACACATGCAATGATAAAAATCAAAATACTCATAAAAGTATAAATGAAGAATAGTTTTTGATCGATAGGATATAAAAAATAATAATTTAAAAAACATAAAATTAAAGTCAAAAGACTAATAAATAATATCATAAATTTTCCTTGATTAATTTAGCTATTTTTGCATTGGAAAGTGATTTTAATTCATCAAAACTAGCTTTGCTAATTTCATCAAAACTACCATAATAATCTAAAAAATTTTTAATATATCCTTGGGAAATTCCAAGTTGTATTAATCTAGAACTTTGCAAATCTTGTTTTCTTTTTGTTTTTTGATGAAAACTAATTGCAAAGCGATGTGCTTCATCACGTAATTTTTGCAAAAATTGTAATTTTTTATCATCGGTTGAAAGTTGAATTTTACCTTCTTGGGTATAAATTTTATCTTTCGCACTTCCTTTTGCCCTATAAGCTTTTGCATCTATTTTTTCTTTAGAAATCGCTAAAATATCTACATTTGCCCCAGAACTTTTGATGATATCATTGGCTAGTTTTAATAAAGCATCTCCCCCATCAATTAACCATAAATCAGGCGGAGGATTTTTATCAAATGACATAGCTCTTTTGCTAAGGGTTTGAAGCATTTGATCGTAATCATTTTTATAGGATAAATGGTAGTGCCTATAAGAACTTTTATCAAATTTCCCATCTTTATAGGCTACTAAAGCACCGACATTTGCCTCACCTTGCATATGAGAATTGTCAAAAATTTCTATATAATTAGGATAATTTTGCAAGTTAAAAAATTCTTTTAATTCTTTTAAAAATAAATAATCATCACTTTTTAAGTGTTTTTGTATATTTATTTTTGCATTTTCCAACGCAAGTTCACACAAGGCTTTTTTTTCACCAAGTTTTGGAGTCTTAAGATGAAATTTTCTAGAAAATCTCTCGCTAAGTAAATTTTGCAAAAGGTTCATATCTTCAAATTCTTCATGTGTATAAATTCGGGTTGAATTTATTGGGCTATCTTGGGTGTAATTTTCTAATATGTATTGTTTATATACTGCATTTAGGTCAAATTCATCTTGATGATTTAGGGTTAGCACTTTATGGTTTGAGCTAATTATTCTACCATTATTTATAACAAAACGTACCATAGAGAGTATATTTACTTCATGATATATGGCAAAAACATCAAAATCTTCTAATTTTGCAAGGTCTATTTGTATTTTTACGCTTAAATCTTCTATTGTTTTGATTTGATCCCTTATAATAGCTGCTTCTTCGTAGTTTTCATTTTTTGCATATTCAAGCATTTTGTTTTCTAAATTTTTTGTTAAAGATAAGGGATTTAAAAGAGCTTGAGTAGCATTTTGGACAATTTTTTCATAATCTTGTTTGGAAATTTTTTGCTCGCATGGTCCTTTACAACGCTTGATTTGATAAAAAAGGCAAAGTTCTTTACAAGATTTTTTTTGTCTTAGTTCAAAAGATAAATACAAAGCATTTAAAAGCTCTTTTGCTCCTTTAAAAAAGGGACCAAAATATTTTATTTTATTTTTTTTGATAATTTTTCTTGTAATTTCAAATCTTGGAAAATCTTCATTTAAATCTATATAAATATAAGGGTAGGTTTTATCATCTCTTAATAGTATATTGTATTTTGGATGAAGTTGCTTTATAAAAGAATTTTCTAGTATTAAAGCATCGGCCTCACTTTTTGTAGTGATAAATTCTAAATGATGTGTTTGGCTAATCATTTTTTGAATTCTTAAGCTATTGCTAGGATTTAGGCAAAGATTTGGAGTGAAGTTAAAATAACTTCTAACACGATTTTTTAAATTCTTGGCCTTACCTACATATAAAAGCTTACCTTGTATATCAAAATACTGATACACACCTGGTAAATTTGGCAAGGTTTTGAGTTCATTTTCAAGCATTTTTTATAAGCTTTCGTAGTTCTTCAAATTTATTATATAAAATAGGATTTTCAAAATGATTTTTAAAATTTCCATTAGAAAGCTCTAGATGAGTTTTTTTATGATCAGCAAAAATACTATTTTTAGATATAAAGTTTTTATCGCTAAGTATTTTTATATTTTCTACCTTTGCAAAATTACTCATTGGTTTAGCTAAAGTATAGTTTTTTATGAGACTTTTAATCATTTTTTTGGTATTATCGTGATTAAGCTCCATATACGCAATGTGGTGTTTAACTAAAATAATCAAAGTATTATTTTTTATAAAGAGTTTAGTAATCATTTGTTGGTGATTATGATTAAACAAATTTAAAAACTCTTTATATTGCAAAAGTGCTTTTAAAGGTCTATAATGTTTATATTTTTCAGAATTAACAAATATATTAATAACATCACGACTTGTTTTAATTTCGTTTTTAACTTCCATTTAATTATTGTAACATTTTTTTTATTAATATTTTTAAGTGCATGTGGTTATAAAGCTGCTCCATTTTATGAAATAAAAGATAATAATGGCAGCGTAAAGGAAATAAAAAAATTCCAATCTTTGGAGAGTGAAATATGAGTAGAATACTTTTTTTACTTTGTTTTAGTATTAGCTTTTTATTAGCAGGTCAAACTCATGAGTTAAATTTGGCTTTTAGTGCTTTGGGTATAGGTATTTTAATAATTTTTATATTAGGTTATTATTTTATCGCAGCAGAAGAAAAATATCATATCAACAAAACTAAGCCTGCTTTGTTTATAGGTACTTTATCTTTTGTTATCATAGGTATATATATGGTAATGAACGATTTAGATACGCAAATACTTGAAGAAAGTGTTAATCATCTTATTTTAGAAATTGCACAAATTGTTTTTTTCTTAATAGCTGCTATGACTTTTATAGAAGCGTTGATAGAAAGATCAGTTTTTGAAACTTTAAAATACAAACTTGTAAGCAAGGGTTATACTTATAGAAAGTTATTTTGGCTAACAGGTATTTTAGCTTTTTTTATCTCTCCAATTGCAGATAATCTTACAACCGCTTTGATTTTATCTACTGTGCTCTTAACCATAGATAAACATAATAAAGAATTTTTAATCCCAGGTGCTATAAATATTGTAGTAGCAGCTAATGCTGGTGGAGCTTGGTCGCCTTTTGGTGATATTACTACTTTGATGGTTTGGACAGCAAAAAAAGCCACGTTTTTTGAATTTTTTGCTCTTTTTCCTGCTTCTTTTATTGGTTGGTTGCTTACTGCTTATTTGTTATCGCGTTATGTGCCTGATATTAAGCCAAATTTCCACAAAGATAATTTAGAAAAAGTAGAAATTAAACCAGGCGGTAAAGTTTTTATTGTGCTTGGTTTTTTAACTATAGCTTTGGCGGTATTTATTCATAGTATTTGTGATTTACCTGCAATGTGGGGTATGATTTTTGGCCTTTCATTGCTTAGTTTGTATATGTATTTTTTCAACAGAAAACAAGGTAAAAAAGATTTAAATATTTTTCATTATATGACGCGTATTGAGATGGATACTTTATTATTTTTCTTCGGTATTTTATCTGCTGTGGGTGCCTTGCATTTTGTTGGTTGGCTTGCTTATGCTTCTGATCTTTATGCAAAATTTGGAGCTACTAGTATTAATATAGGAGTAGGATTTTTATCTGCTATTGTAGATAATGTTCCGGTTATGAGCGCGGTATTAAAAGCAAACCCAAGTATGGATGATACTCAATGGCTTTTAGTGACTCTTACAGCGGGAATAGGGGGATCTTTGATTAGTTTTGGTTCAGCTGCTGGAGTAGGAGTAATGGGTAAAATGAAAGGAATTTATACTTTTAATGCTCATTTAAAATACGCATGGACGATTTTGGTTGGTTATATAATATCTATTATAGTTTGGTATGTACAATTTCAATTGTTAAATTTATAAAGGAGTTAGATGAAAAAAGCAGATATTTTAGTTTTGGACTTTGGTTCACAATATACACAACTCATTGCTAGAAGATTAAGAGAGCAAGGTGTGTATGCAGAAATTTTACCTTTTAATGTGAGCTTAGATGAGATTAAAGCTAAAGAGCCTAAAGGTATTATTTTAAGTGGTGGGCCAGCTAGTGTATATGCAAATGATGCTTATTTTTGCGATAAGGGTGTTTTTGATTTAAATATACCAGTTTTAGGAATATGTTATGGTATGCAACTTATGGCACATCATTTTGGAGCAAATGTTGCCCCAGCAGGTCATAAAGAATATGGCAAAGCAACTATAGATATTCAAAATGATAGCGACTTGTTTAAAAATTTACCTAAAAAGCAAACAGTATGGATGAGCCATTCTGACAAGGTTGAGAATTTACCACAAGGTTTTGAGGTTTTAGCAACTAGTGAAAATAGTCCTTTTTGCGTATTTGGAGATGAGAAGCGTAAATTTTTTGCTTTACAATTTCATCCTGAAGTTCAACATAGTGAGTTTGGAAAAAGCATCTTAAAAAATTTCGCAAAATACGCATGTAATTGTGATAGTGTATGGAATATGGGATCTTTTGCAAAAACTCAAGCACAAAAAATCAAAGAAGAAGTAGGAAATGATAAAGTACTTTGTGCAGTAAGTGGTGGAGTCGATAGTAGCGTAGTGGCTGCATTGCTAGCAAGCGCGATAAAAGATCAAGTAGTAGTTGTTTTTGTTGATAATGGTCTTTTAAGAAGCGGAGAAAAAGAACAAGTTGAGTATATGTTTAGACACACCTTGGGTATTGATCTAATTAGTATTGATGCTAGAGAAATTTTCTTAAGTCGTTTAGCGGGGGTGAGAGATCCTGAGCAAAAGAGAAAAATCATAGGAAATACCTTCATAGAAGTTTTTGAAGAAGAAGCTAAAAAACATAAAGATGTAAAATATTTAGCACAAGGGACTTTGTATACTGATATTATCGAAAGTTCGGTTGTAGGAGCTAGTAAGACTATAAAATCTCATCACAATGTGGGTGGTTTGCCTGAAAAGATGAATTTAAAACTCATCGAGCCTTTAAAGGAAATTTTTAAAGATGAGGTAAGAGCTTTAGGAATGGAGCTTGGTTTAAGTAAAGATGTAGTTTATCGTCATCCTTTTCCAGGACCAGGCCTTGCTATACGTATAATGGGCGAGGTAAATGAGCCTAGCTTGGAGCTTTTAAAAAAAGCAGATGTGATTTTGATTGAAGAATTAAAAAGCAGTGGTTGGTATGATAAGACATGGCAAGCTTTTTGTGTGCTTTTAAACGTGCAAAGTGTTGGTGTAATGGGAGATAATAGAACCTATGATAATGCAGTTTGTGTGCGTGTTGTTAATGCAAGCGATGGTATGACTGCAACTTTTTCTCATTTACCTTATGAATTATTAGAAAATATTTCACGCCGTATTATTAATGAAGTAGAAGGAATCAATCGTGTGGTGTATGATATTTCTAGCAAGCCACCAGCAACGATTGAATGGGAATGATTATTTAGTACAAAAATAAACAAAAGCAGGAGGGAGATTTTGCCAAATGATAGGTGAAATTTCTACCTTGCTAAAAGTAGCAAAAAGTTTTTTCTTAAAAGCCCTTCCTTTTGGTGTTGGGAGTATATAAGCAAATGTTGCAAAACAACCGTTTTCCTCTAAAGCATCATGAATAGATTTTAGCAGTAAATCTTGCTCTTTGGAATTTAATAAAGCCCAAGGAATTCCTGAGATAATCAAATCAACACTGCTGATCGCTCTTTTTTCTAACATATTTGGTAAAAATTCTGCTGAATTAACTTCTATATCTATATTTTTTATATTTTGCTTTAATTTTTTTGCCATGTGAGGGTTGATTTCAACGGCAAAAAATCTTGCATTATGGCTTTTTTGTTTGAGGATATACTTTGTAAAACTTCCCGTACCAGGCCCTATTTCAACGATATTTTTTGCATGTTGAACATGAGAAGTTATAAGTTTGCTTAATTTTTTGGAGCTTGCGCAAAATGCTCCTGTTTGTTTTGGGTTTTTAAAATATTGATATAAAAACATAAATAAAATACCTAAAGATGTTTATTTTGTGAAATTTTAAAATATAATTGTAAATTTATGAAAACAAAGTTAAAATAAGAATTGAATTTTTCTTTAGATCAAGGATTTGGATATGCACGGAAAAATAATGGTTTATGTGGATGCTACTGGAAGAGGAACAGTAATCAATCTAGCAAAAACATTTTTTGAATTTAATAAACATGCATGGCATGATAAAAGAAGCATGCCAACAGTTGGTATGTTTGTTGAATTTAGATCCGATGGAAAGCATATTACCGATTTAAGACCTTCTAAATTTCAAGAATTTGCAGATAGTGATTTTATCAAAGAAAGAGATTTTTGGAAAACAGATAGTGATGATGAATTAGAAGATTTAAGACTGACAAGACGTG
This sequence comes from Campylobacter sp. FU_497, assembly GCF_025772425.1. Taxonomy (NCBI): domain Bacteria; kingdom Pseudomonadati; phylum Campylobacterota; class Epsilonproteobacteria; order Campylobacterales; family Campylobacteraceae; genus Campylobacter; species Campylobacter sp. FU_497. The sequence continues at coordinate 35,013 of NZ_JAKMSC010000012.1, forward strand.
ATGCCTATGTTCAAGAACTTTATAGAGAAACAGATTATGATAATCTTGATAAAATCACATTAAATTTAACTATCCCACAAGCCATTCAAAGATATTTTTATAATGAAACCTTGTCAATTAATGCAGTAAAAGACATTAACACAGATGAGGTGCCATATATTATTGATTTTTTTGCTATGAAGCGTTTTTTGTATAAGGCTTTAGATACTTTATTATTTTCGGATAATACTATTAATCAAGCTGATTTTTCTGCGATGAAAAATATCATAGTGCACCTTGAAATGGCATATAAAGATATGAAAGATAAGCAAAAACATATCAATATGGAGCGTTTGTATGATGAGGTGTTTTTATCTCATCAATGTCATTATCAAGCACTTTTAGCTTCGATTGATAATAGGAAAAATAGAAAATTAGCACTAGATCGTCAGATGAGTACTTTAATTACAGATATAAAATCAAAACAAGCAAGATTAGAATCTGAAAATGGTAAAAAACGCCAAGAATTTGAAGAGTTAATACAAAGTAAAAAACAAAAATTAATAGAAATTAAAAATGAAGCTGACTATTTTACAAAAAGCGTAGAAAAATTAGAGGCAATGAAAAAGTCTTTTTATGAAAAAAATTTTACTATTTTTAGTAATAGTTTTAATATGGCAAGAGAAAAGCTTTTTGAAAAAATTAAGCAAGGTTTGAATATTTGTGCTACAAAATTAGATATAGAAATTTGGAAAAAATCTTTAAAATCAACAAGTATTAAAAACTCTTATTTTAAAACAGCAAGTGAAATTTCTTTTTGCACGCTTTCTTTTGCTGAGCTTTATTTAAATAGGCTAAATAAACATGCATTAAACCCAAATGATCAATTATTACTTTCTTATGTTAAAAAGGTTCGAAAAGAATGTGAAAAGAGTTTTTTAGTAGTTACTTCTAATCCTGATTTGTATGTTAGCATGAAGATTCAAATTTTTGCAATGAATCCTTATTATGTAGTTAAGCATGCACCTAAAAAAGTAAATTATCAAGGATTAATGAAAAATACTGAATTTGATATAGTTTATGTAGATGAAAAGACTATATGGGCACCTGTTGCTGATGTTATCTTAGAAGGGAAATATTTCTTAAAAAAAGATTCTAAAACTAAATTTAAAATTTTATAAAAATCCTTTTAAACCCTATTTTTAAGTTTTCTTAGTTATAATTATATTGCCTAAATGGTTCGATATGGTATTAAAGAGGATCCAACACATTAATTATAAGCTGTGATGTGTGATTTACCGTGTTCTGTGACTTCGTTTGAGTTTTGAAAAAAGCGAGAAGCTGCAGCCTTTAAAAATCACCTAATGGCATACTTTGACTTTTTGAGGGTCAGACACTTATACTCCGGCCATTTGGGTTTTTGCAACACTTTTAAGGAAAATAATGAAAATTTTAATATTAGGAAGCGGTGCAAGAGAGTATTCTATCGCTTTGGCTCTTCAAAAAACAAATGATAATTTAGAATTTTATTTTGCTCCAGGAAATGGTGCTACTGCTAAAATAGGAACTAATCTTAATATGAAAGATCCTAAGGTGATTACAGCTTATGCAAAGGCATCTGAAATTGATCTTTGTATAGTTGGAAGTGAAAATTTTTTAGCAGAGGGTATAGTAGATCTTTTTAAAGAAAACAATATTGCTATTTTTGGTCCTACTAAAGCCGCTGCTATGCTAGAGGCCTCAAAATCTTATATGAAGAGCTTTTTAAAAAAATATAAAATTAAAACAGCTAAATTTTTAAATACAACAGATTATGAAAAAGCTAAGAAATTTATTACATCCTTAACACCTCCTATAGTGGTAAAAGCAGATGGCTTATGTGCGGGTAAAGGGGTAATTATTGCTCAAAGTCATGAGGAAGCTTTAGAAGCTACTAAAAATATGCTAAGTGGAGAAAGCTTTGGGGAAGCTGGAAAGATTGTTGTGATTGAAGAATATCTTGATGGCTTTGAGTTAAGTGTATTTGCAGTTTGTGATGGAAATGATTTTATATTATTGCCTGCTGCACAAGATCATAAAAGATTATTAGATAATGATAAAGGACCTAATACAGGTGGCATGGGAGCTTATGCCCCAAGTGCTTTAGCAAGTGAGAATTTGTTAGAGCAGGTAAAAAAAGATATAGTGGCACCAACTCTTAAAGGTATGAAAGAAGAAGGTGCTGAATTTGTTGGAGTGTTGTTTATAGGTTTAATGGTTGTAAATAATAAACCTTATGTTTTAGAGTATAATGTGCGTTTTGGTGATCCTGAGTGTGAGGTTTTGATGCCTTTGATAGAAAATCCTTTGGATTTATTTTTAGCATGCGTGAACAAAAATCTTGCTAATACTCATATAAAAATTAAAAATGAATTTGCTGTGGGTGTGGTTTGTGCAAGTAAAAATTATCCTTACAAGGACTCACCAAAAGCCTTGATCGAGATAGATAATGTCCCGCAAAATTCTCATATTTCTTATGCTGGTGTAAGTTTGGAAGATGATGAATTGTATGCTAGTGGTGGTCGTGTATTAGTTTGTGTGGGAACTGGAAAAAGCATTGAGGAAGCTCAAAAAAACGCTTATATGCTTTGTGAAAATGTTCATTTTAAAGGAAAACAATATAGAAAAGATATTGCTTTTCAGGTTCTTAAATGAGTGCAAATCAAGAATTATTTGATAAACTAGAAAAAGAAGAGCTAAAAATAGCAAGTTTTAAAAAAAGATTTTTAGCTTATATTATTGATAGTTTTGTAATTTTAGCTATTGTAAGTATTATTTTGCTTGATAAAATTAATTCTATGCAAACTTATGATGAAATTCATAATCTTTTAATGCGCTTTGCTGGTGGAATTTTGATTTTGCAGTTTGCTTATCATAGTTTATTTACTTATTTATACGGTGCAACTTTAGGGAAAATGCTTTTGAAAATTATGGTGATTGACCAAGAATTACTAGATAAGCCAAATTTTACCCAAAGTGCTTTAAGGGCAGGTGTAAGACAAATTAGCGATATGTTGTATGGTTTAGGTTTTGCTTGGGCTTTGAGTAATATTGTTTTGAAAACTTGGCATGACTATGCAGCAAAAACAGTGGTGATAGATCTTGCGTAAAATATTACTTTCTTTAGCTTGCGTAGGGAGTTTGTATGCTTCTAAGGTAGACATTTATGCTTTAGATGTTGTAAAAAAAAATGATATTATAGAAGCAAAAAATAATGTAGTTGTAGTTTCTGATTTGTATTTAATCACCGCAAGTGAGGCTAAATTTAATGAAACAACTAAAGATTTAGAATTATTTGGTGATGTAAATATCTTACGAGGGCAAAAAGAAAGAACCAATTCTACTTATACTAAAATTAATCTTAAAGATAACACAACAGCTTTTAAAAATTTATTTTTTTCAAATAACGATTTAGAGGTTTGGTTGCAATGTCATCAAGCTGATTTAAATGATAAATTTGTTACAACTAAAAAGTCAGTTGTTTCTAGTTGTAATGTAGAAAATCCTGATTGGGAAATTCGTTTTGATGAAGGAAAATTAAATAAAGAAAGTAATTTTTTACATCTTTATAATGCAAGATTGTATGTAAAAAATACTCCTGTGATGTATTTACCTTATTTTGGTTTTAGTGTAGATACTAAAAGAAAAAGTGGTTTGTTAATCCCTCAGGTAGTTTTAAAGCAAAGTGAAGGGCTGTATTACAACCAGCCAATTTATTATGTTATTGATGATAATGCAGATATTCAATTTGAGCCTCAGATTAGAACAAAAAGAGGTTATGGATTATACTCAACTTTAAGATTTATTGATGGTCCTTATTCTCAAGGTGAAATTAGCGGTGGTATTTTTGGAGAAAAATCAAGCTACAAAAGAGAGGAAAATTTAAAAAACAAAGAACATTATGGTTTAGAAATCAAATATTCAAGTGAAGCTTTGTTTAAAAGTCTTTTGAGCGATGAGTTTCAAGAAGGCTTGTGGGTTGATGCTACTTATTTAAATGATGTGGATTATATGAATTTAAGTTCTAGTGCAAAAACTGAAGCTTCTTTAGTTACCTCAAAAATAAATTATTTTTTATCTGATGATGATAATTATTATGGTGCTTATGCAAAGTATTATATAGACACTTCTAAAATTAGCAATAAAGATACCATGCAAGAATATCCATCTTTTCAATATCATAGATATTTAAATGGTTTTTTTGATAATTATATACAATATAGTTTAGACGCTTCTTTTCATAGGTATTATAGACATACAGGTATTTATGCTAAAACATTAGATTTTGATCTGCCTTTAATCTATCATACGAGTTTTATGGATGATTTTTTAAATTTTACTTTTACTGAAAGAGTATATGCAAATTTTGTTAATTATTCTAATACAGATGCTAAAAATCAAGAACATTTGTTTCAAAATTCACATAATTTTTCTTTATATACAGATCTTTCTAAGCCATATGAAAATTTTTATCACACTTTATATTTAGGTGCTAATTATTTTATACCTGGAGCCAAATCAGGTAAAATTACTGAAGATTTTATAGAATTAAAAAATGATCCTGAGCAGTTTAATTTTTCAGTGTATCAGTATTTTTACAATACTTTAGGTAAAAAAAAGCTATATCATAGTTTAAAGGCTAAATATTTCACCAAGAAAGGTAGTTTTGGCGGTTTTGATAATGTTATAGAATATTTTTACAATGATTATATAAGCTTGAGAAATGAAGCAGAATATTCAGGGGTGGATAATCGCTTTGATAAAGTATTTAGTGAGGCTTTGTTTGATTATGGTGAGTGGAAAGTTAGTCTAAACCATGCTTATAGAATTTATGAAAATGAAAAATATAATTTTTTAGGAACTAAAGCTCAGTATGATATAAATACTAACTATCAAATATTTGGTGGTTTGTGGTTTGATTTAAACAAAGATCCTGAAAAATGGGAAGTAGGTTATACCTATCAAAGAAAATGTTGGAATTATTCTTTGATGTATCGTAAGGATATTTCACCTAAGCTTACTAGTGGAGGGATTAGCGCTAAAGATCAAAGCGGTGTATATTTTATGTTTAATTTTTATCCGTTGGGCGGAGTTTCTTATGATTTTTCTCTAGAAGAAAATGAAAGGTCCATATAATGCTTTTTGAAGATGAAAAAGATGCGCTTGCTAGATTGTATGATATATTACCACTAAATAAATTAAAAGATTATATTATTATTACACCTTCTTTAAAATCTATAATTTTTGTTGATGCGCTAGCACAAAAATTAGAAATTCCGTATGATTTTTTATTTACAGAGCAAATTAAAGCTCCTAATAATGATGAGTGTCAAATAGCTATGATTAGTGAGACAAAGGAGCTTGTTTATAATGAGGCTTTAGTTAAAGCTTTTGATATAAGCTTAGATTATATTTACGGTGAGGCAAACAGGACTTATGAAGAAAAAATTTTAAAAAATGTATATCGTTACAGAAAAGGAAATCTTTTAAAAGACTTAAAAGGAAAAAATATTTTAATGTTACATGAGGGCTGTGAAAGCGGAATTACTGCTTCTTCATGTATTAAAAGTTTGCTAAAGGAAGAAGTAAATAGTATTATTTATGCCACTGCCTTAATGCCAAGTGACGTGTATGATTATATTAGTGTTTTTGTAGATGAGGTTTATTGTGTGCAAAAGATTGATCATTTTGTGAATATTGAGTTCTATTTTAAAAATAAAACGATTTTGCAAGCCTATGAAATTTTAGATATTTTAGAAGAAAGTAAATATTATTTACCTTTAAAAAAGTAAATTTATATCTAGACAATTTGTTGTTTAGATATAAATTTATAGGCAAAATAAAAACAGGCTTTTTAAGTTTTAATTTTTAAAATTTAAAAAGCTTATTTGGTTTTGTCTATGATAAAAATTTAAAGGAAAAATCATGCGACATGAAATAAATATCAATAATCATCTTGAAATATTTGATACCGATAAAGTGGCAAAACAAGCAGCAGGTGCAGTTTTAATGCAAGAAAAAAATGCAGTAGTCTTAGCAACTGTAGCAAGAGAAGAAAAAATGGTAGAAGAGGATTTTTTACCTCTTACAGTGCAATATATAGAAAAAGCCTATGCAGCAGGTAAAATTCCAGGTGGCTATGTAAAAAGAGAAACCAAACCAGGTGATAATGAAACTTTAAGTGCAAGGATTATAGATAGAAGCTTAAGACCTCTTTTTCCAAAAGGCTATGCTTATCCAACCCAAATTGTAGTTATGGTTCTTTCTGCTGATCCTGAAGTAGATTTACAAGTAATGAGCTTAAATGCCGCAAGTGTTGCTTTATATTTAAGTGATATTCCTATTAAAGCGCCAGTTTGTGGTGTAAGAATAGGTCGTATAAATAATGAATTTGTTTTAAATCCAAGTAACAGTGAGCTAAAAAATAGTACCCTAGATCTTTATGTAGCAGGTGTTAAAGACGAGCTTTTAATGATAGAAATGAGAGCTTTGGCAAATAAGCAAAACAATAAACATTGTATGAATGAGTTAAGTGAAGATGATACTTTAAAAGCTTTAGACTTTGCAGGTAATGCAATTTTACGTGGCTCCAATGAATATGAAAAAACATTTGCTGCTTATAGAAAAAATTCCAAACTTGAGTTTAAAATAGAGCTAGATAATGCTCAAATTATTGACTATATAAAAAATACTTATATGACAAAACTTAAAATTGCTATTAATCAAATGGCAAAAAGTGAAAGGGCAAGTGAAATTTTACAAATTGCAAAAGAAATTGAAAGTGAAGCAATAGCTATTGAAAATGAATGGAAATTTGAAGATATTGAAAAAGCTTTGCATGTATGTAAAAGAGAACTTATTAGAAGTCAAATTATTAATGAAAATAAACGAGCAGATGGTAGAGATTTGAAAGATGTTAGGAAAATAGATATAGAAACAAATATTTTACCAAGCGCTCATGGATCTTGTCTTTTTACTAGAGGACAAACCCAAGCTTTAGTTGTTGCAACTTTAGGAAATGATAATGATGCGCAAATGTCAGATTTGCTAACAGAAAAAAATCCAATTTGTGAAAAATTTATGGTTAATTATAATTTTCCGGGGTTTTCTGTAGGTGAGGCTAGCCCTATAAAAGCTCCTGGTAGAAGAGAGCTAGGGCATGGAAATTTAGCAAAACGAGCTTTACATCCTAGCGTAGATGTAGATTATGCTCATACTATTCGTTTGGTATCTGAAATTTTAGAAAGTAATGGTTCTAGTTCTATGGCTACTGTTTGTGGTGGTGCTTTGGCTTTAAGAGCTGCAGGAGTAAAAAGTGAAAAACTAGTAGCAGGTGTGGCAATGGGGCTTGTTTTTGAAGATGAAAAATATGCTATTTTAACCGATATCATGGGGCTTGAAGATCATGATGGAGATATGGATTTTAAAGTAGCAGGAAGTTATGATGGAATCACTGCTTTGCAGATGGATATAAAACTTGGTGGTATAGAGCAACAGGTTTTAAAAGAAGCTTTGTATCAAGCAAAAGAAGCTAGAGAGTATATTTTAAAACTAATGGAAGAAGCTGATAGAAATATCATTGTTAATGAGGCTATTTTACCAAAGATTGAGATCTTTAATGTAGATCCAAACAAAATCCCTGATATTATAGGTCAAGGCGGTAAAACTATAAAAGAAATCATCGAAAAATTTGAAGTTAATATCGACTTAGATAGAGATAAAGGCGAAGTTAAGATAGCAGGAATTAATCATGATTTAATTTCTCAAAGCAAAGAATATATATTAAATTTACTCCATTCTAAGGGTTCTAATAAAAAACGCGACAGAAAAGAAATGTCTAAATTTGATATCGGAGAAGAATTTATAGGAAAAGTTCAAAAAGTTGTAGAATTTGGAGTTTTTGTAGAACTTAAAGAAGGCGTGGATGGTTTATTGCATAATTCTAAGATTAAAGAAAAGTTAGAAGTAGGCAATGAAATTAAAGTTAAAGTTGCAGAAATTAAAAATGGAAAAGTTTCTTTAGATTTAGCCTAATTTTGAGCATATTAAAAAATATGCTCAAAATTTTATATTATATCTTGACAAAAGAATATTCTTTTGGCATAATTTCATTTTTTGATTGTCTCGTTAGCTCAG
>NZ_JAKMSC010000013.1:0-41653 GCF_025772425.1 Campylobacter sp. FU_497
GAGTTAGTTGGAAGGATTAAGTGATTAATCATCAAATTTTTGACCTAAAATATTACCTTTAAAATCTGTATAAATTTCCATCATATTGTTTGTTCTGAATTTATAACCATTGATTTTTTTATCTACTTCTACAATAGCTGCATTTGGTTGTGCTGCTTGTACTTTTGCAATAACTTCTTTTGGGATAAATCCTGTTGGAATTGCTTTATATTTTCCATCAACTTCTTTCCAGTCTCCATTAATGATAAAATCAATTTCAGTTCCATCAACTAAATTTACTTCATAAGAATCTACATCTTGCTTTACATAACCTACATTTACACCTTTAAAATGAGTGTTTAAAAATTCTTGAGCCTTTTGAGGTAAAGCATTTGGGCTAACAACCATATCTGCAAACATAGAACTTGCACAAACTAAACTAGCTACCATTAATTTCATTTTCATTTTTTCTCCTTTAGATAAAAATTGAAAGAATGATATTGTTTGCTTGTGAAATTTGTGTGAATTTTAATTTTTAAAGCCAACTATCTTATTTTTATCAAAAGAAGATTCTATTTCCTTTTCTATAGTGTGTAAAAAATCGCTCATTTTAAAAACACCATCTTTAGAAATAGCTGCTTTTAAAGCTGTATTTTTAATCACCATTGCAATTTGAGCTCCACTTAATTCATATGAAGCTAATTTTTTTAAATCAAAACTATCATCAAATTTAGCATTTTTAGGCAAAGCTTTTTGCCATATCATTAAGCGTTGTTCATAATTTGGCTTTTTAAATTCGATTTTATACTCAAACCTTCTTGAAAAAGCCACATCTAAACTTTCTAAAAAGTTTGTTGTAGCTATGATAACTCCACTAAAACGCTCAATTTGCTCTAAAAAAATATTTTGCATTTGATTATGCATTTTATCAGCACCAGCGCTGCTTTCTACTCTAGTACTTAAAAACTGATCCGCTTCATTTAAAAGCAAAATAGGACTTTGCTTACTTGTTTGACAAAGTTCTTTATAAGTATCAAAAATCTTTCTTACATTTTGCTCACTCTCGCCCACATATTTACTTAAAATTTTTGAGCAATCAAAACTTAAAATAGATTTTTTCATAGCTTTTGCCATGCTTAATGCGCTCATAGTCTTACCTGTACCAGCAGGACCATAGAAAATTATCTTAGCTTCTATGTTTTTATTAGTTTTTATACCCCATTTATTTAATCTTTCTAAAACCTTTTTATCTTGTTGTTTTAATATACTTTCTAACAAATCTTTAGTACTTTGGGGCATAATAACATCATCTATATTGATATTTGGCTCGATTAGCTCAAAGATATCTTGTTCTTTAACTAAATTTTGAAGTTTAATTTTTTTATTTTTCTTTGGCTCTTTGAAATTAATAATTCTTTGTAAAATATCATCACTTAAATAAAAAATCTTAGTTATATCACCCAAAGAATTAACAAATTCATCATATTCTAAAAGATTTGAACTAAGTAGTTTAGAATCTTCTTCTAGCAAAGCTTTGTTTTCTTGCTTTTGCGCATCATCTTCACTAATTAAATGAAGTAAAAAATTAAAATCTCTACTATAAGAATTTTCAGTATTTAGCAAATACTCTTCTTTTAACAAACTAATAAATATCAAACATTCATTATCATTTAAAGCATATTCTTTAAAAATATCTGCTAAAACATTAGAAATTTTACTTTTCTTTAAACGCTCTTTAATGTATGCTTCAAAGGTGGTTATATCTTTTTTAATATTCTTACTTTGAGAGCTTTTAGCAAAAAAACGCAATCTTTGATAAAGCTCTATTTTAAAAAATTCATCTTTTAAATACGCAATATGATCTTCATAAATTTGATCTTGCATATAATCTTGTATGGTTTTATTTTCTAAAACTTGTAAGAAAACTTCACTTAAACTTAACTCACATTGTAATAAATTTAAAAGTAAGCTTGAATTTTTACTCGATTTAAAATCAGAAAAAAATTGAACAATAAAACCTTTTTCTATAAGATTTTTAAGATCTTTTAAATGATCTAAATACTCATATTCATCATTTTTAAAAACTTCGCTAAGAAGATTATAAGCATTAATGCTTGCATTTGCTCGCAAATAATTTTTGCATAAATGCTTTAAAATTAAAATTTCATCTTCACTGCATTGTAAGTTTTTATAAATATTGCTTTTAAAAGTATCATTAAGAAAAAGTTTTAAATCTTTCATATTTTCCTTTATATTGATTTTATGCTAAATTTGATTTTGGATTTTTTATCATTAAAACTCATATTTTTATCACAAACCTCATAAAAAATATCATAATTTTTACTTATAATCTTTTGAGTAAAACCACAAGAGGTAATTTGTTTATTTTTTCCATAAAAAATAGGCTTTTTATAGATTAGATCTTGCAAAAAATCATCATAATATTCATTATTAAAAAATCTTTTATTAAAATATGTTTTTGCATAACAAACACCATTAACACAAATTTTATCGCTAATTTTTAACTCAAGTAAGGCTTTAGAAGCGCTATAAAGCTCTAAACTTGTAAAATTTTTTCCCTCATATAAAAAACCATAATCAGCAAATTTAAACTCTGAGGTTTTTAAAATAATATAAGCACTTTGTGCTTGTGTTTTGCTTTTTAAAGCACAAGAGCTTAAAAAAACACACACAAAACACAAAAAAACTATTTGAGGTAAATTTTTCATTTAAGATTTTTAAAACTAAGATTAAGTTCTAAATTGAGTTCTTTTACTATTTTCATCACACTTTGCAAGTCATCAATTTGCTTACCAACTACGCGAATTTCATTACCTCTAATACTTGAAGTTACCTTTAGCTTGCTATCTTTTATAGCTTTGTTAATCTTCTTAGCACTATCAGCATCAATAGCGTCATTAACTTTTAAATTTAGTTTAAAATTTGCCCCACTTTCTCTGCTTAACTCCTTAATACCATTAGGGTTTATCCCTCTTTTAATAAGCTTTGAAATAACAATATCTTTTAACACTTCAAGCTTTGCTTCGCTAGAGCAAATAAGTTTATAAACACTTTCTTTTTCATTTAACTCTATTTCACTTTTAATGCCTTTTAAATCATATCTGCTATCAAGCTCTTTTTTAGCTTGTTCTAAAGCATTTTTTAACTCTTGCTTGTCAATTTCACCACTAATATCAAAACTATGTTCACTTGCCATTTTCTATAAACTCCTTAAGATTATTAAATACAATTTGGACTAAATTTTGTATGGATTCTTCACTTGCCCATGCAACATGTGGAGTGATGATTAAATTTTCTTTATTTTTTATACTAAGCAAAGGATGATTTTTAACCATAGGTTCTATTTCAAGCACATCAAGTCCTACTTTGATATTTTTCTCATTCATAACTTGAGCTAATTCTGCTTCATTGATGATTCCACCACGCCCTACATTAATCAAAATAGCCTCATCTTTTAAAAGCATTAGTTCTTTTTTACTTAATAAATTTTTTGTCTTATCATTTAAAGGCGCATGTATGCTAATTACATCACAAGTTTTTAAAAGCTCTTCAAGGCTTACTTTTTCATATTCATCATTATTATTAGTCCCTGAGGTAGAATAATAACAAATTTTAGAACCAAACATTTGAGAAACCCTAGCTACTTCTTTACCTATAGCTCCAAGTCCTATAATACCATGTTTTTTACCGGTTAAAGTATGCAAAGTCTTACTAAAATCACAAAACATTTTACTCTCACACCATTTACCTTCTTTGCTCCATTTATCATAATATGGAATTTGATTTAAAAAAGCGAAAAGCAAGGCAAAGGTATGGCTTAAAACACTTTTTGTAGAATAACTAGCGGCATTTTTTACCACTATACCTTTAGAATTTGCATAAGCTACATCTATATTGTTTACCCCTGTACCAAGTTGTAAAATAAGCTTTAAATTAGTGTTATCTATCACTTCTTTATCAATGATGATTTTATTTATCATCACAACTTGTGCATTAGCTATTCTTGCAATAACCTCATCTTTAGAAGTTAAGTCGTAACTTACAAACTCGCCAAGACTTTCAAAAACCGTTAAATCCGCTCCACCTAAGGTAGCAGCATCTAAACATACTATTTTCATTAATCTTTTACTATATGTCCTACAAATTTAGAATAATTATCAAGCACCAAACCACCTTTTCTAAAACCTAATCCACAACCCTCATAAGCAAAGAAAACTCCTGCTTGATAATAATCATTTTCATTTTTATTAAACTCAGCAAATTCTTGATATACAAAGCGATTATTTTGATAATCTCCCTTTGTTTCAAAACTTACATCTCCATTAGCTTCTATAATGGAAACATTTGCTCCTTCTCTACCAAAAACAGGTTTTTTAACACATTTTTTACCCACTAGAGGCTCATCACTTGTTTCAAGCAATAAAGGATGATTTGGATAAAGCTCCCATAAAATTTTCATTATACCTTTGCTTTGAAAAAGTAAAGTATAAGCAGGGTTTAAAATGATTGCTTTTTGATTTTGCATGATTTGCGTTAAAAGCATAGCAAGCTCACCCTCTTCTATGGCTATGCTTTCCCAAGGAATGAGCTTGAAAAAATACTCAAAATTTACATCATTTTTAAAAATACCTTCAGGCGAAAATTCAACCTCATCAATATAAGAAAACTCACTCTCAAAACCTGCTTCACTAGCAATGTGTGCTAAAAGTTTGGTTGTAATCATATCCTCATCGCTACCTGCGATTGAAGAAAATAATATCTTCCAACCCTCATAATACTTTTCAAACTCGCTTACATCTTCTTCTAAAGTGATAAGTCTTTTAAAATTATCTTTTAAGGCTTCATATATATTATTAAATTGCGAACTTTCATCTAGGTTATTTTGCTTTAAAATAGCCCATTGTAAAATAGCGCTTTCAAATAAAGATGTTGGAGTATCAGCATTAAATTCTATTAGCTTTATAGGCTTGCCATCAAGCCCACCTGCTAAGTCAAACCTTCCATATAAATGCCAATGCACATCATTTTCCCAACTCATCTTAATCGCATCAACTAAATTAAAAGGAATTCCAAGCTCATCAAAACGATCATTATCAATCACTTCTTGCGCAGCAGCTACAAACATATCATAAAGTTCATTCACTGCTTCATAATATGCATTTGCTTCATTTTCTCTCACACAAACTAAATTAGAATCTAAATAATCACTTCCATCATTATCTGTATGCCATGAAAAACCTATTTGTTCTAAGTAAGATTTTTCTAAAGGATTTACTTTTAAAAAATTCATTTTACACCCTTAAGATCCAAAAGAGCTAGAAGAACTTGAAGTGGCCTTAGAACCACCGCCAAAAAAGCCTGATTTTTTCGCGCTCGAGCTTGAAGTAGCACTTGTACTTGCTTTATTAAAACTATTTACACTTCTTTGGTAAGCACTTTGATTTGAAAATGCACCCCTTTGTTGATTTGCAAAATTTTGGTTATTAAAAAGTTTTGAACCTATCCAGCTACCAAGTATAGCTCCAGCTGCACTCGCAAGCAGTGTTTCACCTAAAGAAAGTCCTCCACTGCTCATTTGAGCATTGTTTGGATTTGTTAAATTTGAAGTACCATTGTCTATTTTAGCAGCTTCTTCTTGGATTAATTTATCCATTTCTTCTTTACTTAAAACTCTTTCTGTACCATCAAGTTGTTTTAAAACTACCCTAGTTTCATCACTTGGAAATTGATCTTTGATTTTGTATTGATTTGGAGCAGTTTCTTCGATGATAACAAAAGCACCTTGAGTATTTGCTGCTTGACTTAATGCATTATTAGAATCACTTGCATTGCTACTACATGCACTTAAAGCGCCTGCACTTATTGCAGCAATACCACTTATCATACTAAGTTTAAGTATAGTTTTAATGTGTTTCATAATCTTTCCTATAATTTAATAAGTTTAACTTAAATAAGATTTTAACAAAAAAAGTATTAATAAAAATTAATTGCTTTAATTTATCATAGTCATTAAATTGCTACTTAAAATAAACACAGCAAAAGCAAAAAATATAAAAGCACTTAAATAATCAATGAGTTTTAAATTCTTTTGATAAATTCTTACCATGAAAGGTTTTGAAAATAATAAAGAAATTAAAGAAAAATAAATTATGGTTTCTAAAATCAAAACAAAAATTAAAACTATCAACATCCACCGCATTTGGGCAAAATCAAAACTTGCAAAAACGCTAGCAAAATAAAAAATAACTTTTGGATTAGATAAATTTGTAATCATCCCACTTAAAAATGCAGATATATGAGTTTTTTGGACTTTTATATTACCTATTTTTGCATTTTTATAAATTCCATAAGCTAAATACAAAAGATAGCAAGCTCCAAAACTTGATAAAGCAATTTGCAAAAATGGAAATTGATGAAAAATCACACTCAAACCAAGTATGGAAAGTATAATCCACACACTCATGGCCAAACTCACACCCAAACTTGCTTTTAAAGCACTTTTAATACCCTCTCTTAAGGCATAAGAACTTACTAAGAAAAAATCAGGTCCTGGTAAAATAAGTCCAAAAAAATGAATGATTAAAATCCAAAGAAACATAAAAATAATCGAAGAAAAGCCGAAAATTCGGCTTTTGGTATTAGAGTCTTGACTCGTAGCGTCTAAGCATATAAAGTCTTTTAAGCATTTTTTTGCGAGCTGAAATTTTTTGTTTTTTGCGAATTTCAGTCATAGGCTCAAAAAATCTTCTTGCACGAACTTCAGTAACAACTAGATTTCTATCTACTTGTTTTTTGAATTTTCTATACGCTTCATCAAAAGACTCATTAGGATGTACCTTAATTCCTGGCACGACCCTCACCACCTTTCTTAAATAAAATTAAAAAAAGGATTATATCACAATTTCACTTGAAAATAAAATTTATTTTTGTAATAATTACATAAATAAAAATTAAACATAAATTCTTAATTAAAACAAAGTTTGGTTTAATTTTTCTAGTACTACAATTAAAAAAATATTTCTCAAGGAAAATAATAATGAGTGCTTGTATTACCAATTATACTAAAAAAAGGTATATAGCTTATATCATTTCTATGATTATTTTCATAGCGTTACCTTTTGTCAAAATCAATGGAAATCATTTCTTTTTATTAAGTTTTGACCATAAAAAACTTAATTTATTTTTTATTGCTTTTGATACCCAAGAGCTTTATTTAATGCCTTTTGTTATCATGGGTATGTTTTTAACTATACTTTTTGTTACCACTCTAGCAGGAAGAATTTGGTGTGCTTGGAGCTGTCCTCAAACCATTGCTAGAGTTATTTATAGAGATTTATTGCAAACAAAAATCTTTAAAATTCACAAAAGCACCGCAAACAAACAAAAACAAGCTGAGGGATTTTTTGTTCAAAAAGTTTTAAGTATTATGATTTTTTATCTTTTTTCTCTATTAATGATGAGTGCTTTTTTATGGTATTTTGTACCACCTGAAGATTTTTTTGTATATATTCAAAACCCTGCTGATCATTTATTGCTTTTGGGGATTTTATTTTGTGCTTCTTTGGCCTTTACTTTTGATATAGTGTATTTGGGTGAAAAATTTTGTGTTTATGTATGTCCTTATGCAAGAATTCAATCTGTAATGTTTGACAATAATACCGTTCAAGTTATCTATGATGATAAAAGAGGCGGTGTGATTTATGATGGACATACCAAACTTTATCAAAAACCACCACAAGGTGAATGCATAGGTTGTGAAGCCTGTGTAAAAATTTGCCCTACTCATATAGATATACGCCAAGGAATGCAACTTGAGTGTATTAACTGTCTTGAATGTGCTGATGCTTGTTCAAAAATTCAAGCTAAATTTGATCGCCCTAGTTTGATTAACTGGACTAGTGCAAAAGCTATTGAAACAAGAGAAAAAGTAAAATATTTTAGATTTAGAACCATCGGGTATTTAGTAGTTTTATGTGGTGTTTTTGCAGCCTTAGTTTTAATGGGTAGCAAAAAAGAAAATATGCTTTTAAATATCAATCGTTCCAGTGAGCTTTATCAAGTAAGAAAAACACATGATGGAGATTTATTAATCACTAATGCTTATGTATTTTTATTCCAAAATACAGATAATAAAACTCATGAGTATTATTTTGATGTGAAATTACAGGGAATTGATGATGGTTTAGAAATCATTAGACCAAAAAAATCTTTTAAATTAAAAGCCGGTGAAAAAGATAAACAAATAGTTGTTTTAAAAGCTACCAAAAAACTAGCAAATAATGATAGAAAAGATACAGTAATACCTTTAACCATTAAAGCTTATGCGCTTGATGATAAAAATATCATTATTACAAGAGAAAGTAATTTTGTCTATCCAAAAAATTCTGTTTTAAAGCACAAAAAACATTAAAAATGAAAAAAAAACTTTCTACTAAATCTCAAGCAAGACTTGAGAAAATCAAACAAATTGCTTCAGAATCATTTTTAAAAAATGGTTATGAAGCAACCAATCTTAAAGACATTATTAAACAAACCGGTGGATCTTTTTCTAGTGTTTATGAGCACTTTAAAAGTAAAGAAGGTTTATTTGAAGATATACTAAATGATTTTGCCGAAAATCATTTCTTAGCTAATTTAAAAAAAAATATGAAAATCACGAATGAATTAAGCTTAGAAGAATATTTATATCAGTATTCCTTGGCTTATTTAAAAATTTTCAACAACAAAAAAACCATTTCTATAGTAAGACTTCTATACTCTCAAATTTATAATGATAAATTTGATTTTTCCTCATGGTTTAAAGGTAATAATCGCAAAGAAGTTGAAAATGTTTTACGAAAAAGATTTGAAATGGAAAATGAGCATTTAGCTAACAATGCTGAATTTTTAAGTGTTACATTTTGTGCTATGTTAAGAGGAACTTTTTTTATGCAAAGTATTTTTGGAAATAAAGTACTAATGAATAAAAAAGAGCAAGAAGAGCATGCATCAAAAATCGTAAAACTTTTTATTAGTGGGGTTATTAACTTTAATTAACTATATATTGATAGAATAATTATGCATATATTTTTGTAATATAAATTACTTTTTTATTGAGCTAAATAAATAATTTTAAGGAAACCAATGAAAACAAAACTTTTAACTCTAGCTTGTGCTTCACTTATCTTTGTAGCATGTTCAGATGATAAAAACGCACAAGTTAAACAACTCCCTCCCCAACCTGTAAGCATTATGACTATGCAAAGTGCTAACTTACCTTTAGAATTTACCTATCCTGCAAGATTAAGCACTGAATTAGATGTGATAATCAAGCCAAAAGTAAGCGGTGAAATCAAAGCAAAATATTTCAAAAGTGGCCAAGCTGTTAAAAAAGGCGATAAACTTTTTCTTATAGAACCTGATAAATATCAAGCAAGCGTAAATATGGCTTATGGAGAAGCCTTAGTTGCAAGAGCAAATTTTGATGATGCTGAAAAAAATTTCAAAAGAGATCAAATTCTAATAGAAAAGAATGCTATTTCACAAAAAGAATTCGATGCAAGTTTAGCTAAATTTAACTCCACAAAAGCTAATTTAGAAAGTGCTAGAGCAAAACTTGCTAATGCAAGATTAGACTTAAAATACACTGTAGTAAGCGCTCCATTTGATGGAGTTTTAGGAGATGCACTGATGGATGTAGGTGATTATGTAAATGCTTCATCAACTGAGCTTGTACGCATTACAAATATTAACCCTATCTTTGCAGATTTTTATATTTCTGATGTAGATAAAATTAATATGAATAAAAATATTCAAAGCGGTAACTGGCAGTTAGAAAATATCCAAGTACAAGCTAATGTCGGCGGTGAACTTTTTAATGGAAAATTATATTTTATAGATAGCGTTATAGACACTCGCAGTGGCGGGGTAAAAGCAAAGGCTATTTTTGACAATAATAACTCAAGTTTAATGCCTGGTTCTTTTGCAAATGTTCATGTTAGTGGTTTTGTTCAAAAAGATGGGTTTGAAATTCCTCAAGTTGCTCTTTTACAAGACGATAGTGCTACTTATGTTTATACTTTAGTAGATGGAAAAGTGGTTAAAACCATTGTTAATGTTATCTATCAAACCCCTGATAGAGCAGTTATTGACAAGGGATTAAAAAATGGCGATAAAGTGATTTTAAATAACTTCAAAAAAATCCGTCCCGGTGCAAGTGTTAGCGTAATGGAGAATAAATAATGTTTTCTAAATTTTTTATAGAAAGACCTGTATTTGCTTCTGTTGTAGCTATTATCATTTCTTTAGCAGGGATTATAGGCCTTTATTCTTTGCCTGTAGAACAATACCCTTCTCTAACTCCACCTGTTGTAAAAGTAAGTGCAAATTACTCAGGCGCTGATGCTCAAACGGTGGCTCAAACGGTGGCTATTCCTCTTGAAGATGCAATCAATGGGGTTGAAAATATGATTTATATGGATTCAACCTCAAGTTCTTCAGGTGATATGAGTTTAAGTGTGTATTTTAACATAGGTACAGATCCTGACCAAGCAACAGTTGATGTTAATAATAGAATTTCAGCTGCTATGGCAAAACTACCTGAAGATGTTAAAAAAACTGGTGTTAGCGTAAGAAAAACTGGTTCAAGTATTTTAGAAGTTGCTACTTTATATTCCCCTGATGGTTCTATGGATTCACTTGAAGTATATAATTACGCTGCATTAAATATCTTAGATGATCTTGCAAGGGTTCCTGGCGTGGGTAATGCTGTGGCTATTGGCTCAAGAAATTATTCTATGAGAATTTGGCTCAATCCTGATTTATTAAACAAATACCAAGTTACTGCAACTGATGTTATCGCTGCAGTTAGTGAGCAAAATGCTCAATATGCTACTGGCAAGATAGGTCAAGAACCTGTAGTAGAAAGATCTCCTTATGTGTATTCAGTAACTATGCAAGGGCGGTTAAAAAATACCAAAGAATTTGAAGAAATTATCATAAGAGCAAATAGCGATGGCTCTTTTTTAAGACTTAAAGATGTGGCTGAAGTTTCTTTGGGCTCAAGAGAATATACATTCAATGGTAGATTGAATGGAAATGATGCAACTCCTATTTTGATTTTCTTACAAACTGGAGCAAATGCAGTAAGTACAGCTGAATTAGTACAGAAAAAATTTGAAGAACTAGCAAAAAACTTTCCTGAAGGTTTAACTTATAAAGTACCTTATGATACAACTATATTTATTAAAGCTTCTATTAAAGAAGTGGTAAAAACTTTTTTTGAAGCACTTATTTTGGTTGTAATTGTAATGTATTTATTCTTAAAAAATTTCCGCTCAACTATCATACCTATGATTGCTGTGCCTGTTTCTATTTTAGGAACTTTTGCAGGATTATATGTCTTAGGTTTTAGTATTAACTTGCTTACACTTTTTGCCTTGGTACTCGCCATTGGTATTGTTGTTGATGATGCGATTATTGTGGTTGAAAATATCGATAGAATTATGCATGAAGATCCTAATATAAGCATAAAAGAAGCAGCTATTAAAGCAATGGATGAAGTTGCTGCACCTGTTGTATCTATCGTTCTTGTACTTTGTGCAGTATTTATACCTGTTTCATTTATATCCGGTTTTGTGGGCGAAATTCAAAAACAATTTGCTATAACCCTAGCAATTTCAGTTACAATTTCAGGTTTTGTAGCTTTAACACTAACTCCATCTTTATGTGCGATTTTTTTAAGAAGAAATGAAGGGGAGCCATTTTATTTAGTTAAAAAATTCAATCATATTTTTGATTGGTCTACTGAAGTTTTTGGAGCCGGTGTAGCTTATATACTTAAAAGAACCGTGCGATTTGTTATAATATTTTTTATTCTAATAGGTGGTTTATATGGACTATTTAAATTAGTACCTAATTCACTTGTTCCGCCTGAAGATCAAGGAAACTTCTTAACTATTGTTAATCTACCAGCAGCATCTTCGCTTAATAGAACTACTCAATCAATGGATGCTATGGCAGAAGAATTGCGTAAAAATGAAAATATAACAAATGTAGTAGGACTTATAGGTTATGATCTTTTTACAGGCTCTTTAAAAGAAAATGCTGGAGCAATGTTTGTAAATCTAAAAGATTGGAGCAATAGAGATACTAGTAGTTTTGATTTAACAGGAATGTATAATAAACAATATTTCTTAAATCCAAATTTCCAAACTTTCTTTGTTAATCCACCACCAATCCAAGGTTTAAGTTTAACCGGTGGTTTTGAAATGTATGCACAAAATCGTGGTGGTAAAAGCTATGATGAAATTCAAGCAGATGTAAATAAATTAGTTGAAGCAGCAAATAAACGTCCTGAACTTAACAATGTAAGAACGACACTTGATACTAATTTTCCACAATTAAAATTAGAAATTGATCGTGACAAAGTAAAACTTTATGGTTTAAATTTAGCAGATGTATTTAGCACGCTAAATGCTACTATAGGAACTTATTATGTGAATGATTTTTCTATGCTTGGGAAAAACTATCGTGTAAATATTAGTGCAATTGGAGATTTTAGAAATACACAAAATGCTTTAAAAAACATCTTTGTTAGGGCAAATGATGGTTCTATGATAGCCTTAGATAGCGTTTTAACCCTTCATAGAGGTGTTGGACCTGATGATGTAAAACGCTTTAATATGTTCCCATCAGCACTAGTGCAAGGTGATCCTGCTCCAGGCTATACCTCAGGACAAGCCATTGATGCTATTGCACAAGTTGCCAAAGAAACTTTAGGAGAGGATTATTCTATTGCCTGGGCAGGTTCAGCTTATCAAGAAGTTACAAGTAGTGGTGCAGGACAAATAGCATTTATGTTAGGACTTTTATTTGTATTTTTGATTCTAGCAGCTCAGTATGAAAGATGGCTCATGCCTTTAGCAGTAATCACTGCTGTGCCTTTTGCGGTGTTTGGTTCTTTACTTCTTGTATGGCTTAGAGGTTTAGAAAATGATATATATTTTCAAACAGGGCTTTTACTTTTAATAGGTCTTTCAGCTAAAAACGCCATTTTGATTGTTGAGTTTGCTATGGAAGAACACCTTAAAAAAGGAAAAAGTATTTTTGAAGCTTCTATTAGTGCAGCTAAGTTAAGATTTAGACCTATTGTAATGACTTCATTAGCATTTATTTGTGGTATTTTACCTTTATATTTTGCTTATGGAGCAGGAAGCGCAAGTCGTCATGCAATAGGTACAGGTGTCATAGGGGGTATGATAGCAGCTTCTACTATAGCCATTTTCTTTGTACCTTTATTTTTCTATTTACTAGAAAGTTTTAATAAATGGCTTGATAAAAAAAGAGGTAAAATCAATGCGTAAGTTAATAATTTTTGCAAGTTGTTTTTTAATAACAGCTTGCAGTTTAAAACCAAATTTAGAAATCAAAGATGTAAATTACACTAAAAGTTTAGATCAAAACATTAGCATTAATAAACAGTGGTGGAAAGCTTTTGATGATAATTATTTAAATACCTTAGTCGATCAAGCTTTAAAAAATAATAACGACTTGCAAATTGCATATATGAATTTACAAAAAGCTTATGAAACTTTAGGTATAGCAAGAAGCGATTTGCTTCCTAAGCTTGATGGAAGTGCTAGTGGAGCAAGAGGAAAAACTAGCATTAATGCTCCAAGTAATAAAAGCAATGAGTTTGCTTATGGTAACGATTTTAATATTGGTTTAAATTTAAGCTATGAAGTAGATTTATGGGGTAAATACAGAGATACTTATGGTGCCTCAAAAGCAAAATTGCAAGCTAGTGAGTTTGACTATGAAAGTGCGAGATTAAGTTTAATTTCTAATGTAGTAAAAACTTATTTTAACCTAGCAAGCTTAAGCGAGCAAGTAAAAATTTTAGAAGAAACAACCCAAAGTTATCAAAAAACTTATGAGTTAAAATTAGAGCATTTTAAACTTGGAGTGATTAGTGAGTATGAGCTTAACAAATTTAAAGCTGAACTTGAAAATTCAAGAGTTTTGCTCACAAATGCTAAAATTCAAAAAGAAGCTAACGCCAAAGCTTTAAAAATATTAACTTCAAATGATATTGATGATATACTTTATAATAGCATAGAGTATAAAAAAATAGGACAATACGAACTTAGCATACCTGAGGGCATTGGTAGTGAAATTTTACTTCAAAGACCTGATGTACAAGCTAGTTTAAAAACTTTAGAAGAAAAAAACTATCTTGTTGGAGTAGCTAGAACTGCATTTTTACCAAACCTTTCTTTAACAGGACTTTTGGGTTTTCAAAGTAATGATTTAGATCTTTTAGTCAAACATGGAAGCAATACTTGGAATGTAGCTGGAAATTTTGCAATGCCGATTTTTCATTGGAGTGAGATTATGAATAATGTTAATATCGCAAAACTTACCAAAGATGAAGCTTTTTTGCAATATGAAAACACCTTAAAAACAGCCTTTGGAGAAATAAGACTTGCTTTATTTAACCGCCAAAGCTATTATGAAAATGAGCAAAATTATAAAAATTTATTTCTAGCTCAAAGTAAAATTTATGAAATTTCTACCTTAAGATATGAAAATGGTGTGATTAACTTGGCTGATTTTTTACAAGATCAAAGAAATTATTTAAATGCTAAACTTTCTTATACTAACTCATCTTATGAGCTTGCAAATTCCATTGTAGATGTTATGAAAGCCTTTGGTGGAGGATTTAACGCTAAAGAAGAATCAAAAGAAAACATCAAAGCTATGGAAGAAAACTTAAAGGAAAACTTTTATAACAACTAAGTCTTTAAGGCTTAGTTGTTAATGCATTTGAATTTGAATTCTTTGATTAAAATTATTATTTCCTCTATCTTTTGGGCTATTATGCTCAAAGCGATAACGCATACTACCTGAAACATTAACATCTTGGAAAATTTCATCTAAAGGCGCAGAATTTGACACGCTTATAAGCCCTAATAAAAATACAAAAAATGCTATAAAAATCTTTTTCATTATAAAGCCTTTGTAAAAATATGATACAATTATAGTCTTTTTAAATAACTACAAAATGAAATTTTTAGGAAAAATATGAATTTTTTACAAAACTTAGCTCTTTCTTACTCACACAAGGCTATGCAAAAATCTTTAGAGAATGGTTTTAATGTTAAACTTTTAAAAGAAGGACAAGAAAAAAAAGTTAATCCAAAAAAATCTTATATGCTTTATGCTCACATACCATTTTGCCATACTTTTTGCCCATATTGTAGTTTTCATAAGTATTATTACAATGAAGATTTAGCAAAAAGATATTTTGAAAGTTTAAGAGAAGAAATCAAACAAATCAAAGACAAAGGATTTGATTTTACTTCTATGTATGTGGGTGGTGGTACTACTTTAATCAACGAAGAAGAGCTTGCTAAAACTTTAGAACTTTGCAAAAAATTATTTAACATCAAAGAAATTTCTTGCGAAACCGATCCAAACCATATTGACCCAAAAAAATTAGAAATGTTTAAAGGGCTAATAGATCGCTTAAGCTGTGGTATACAAAGTTTTGATGATGATACTTTAAAAAAAGTAGCAAGATATCATAAATTTGGCTCTAGTAAAGAACTTCAGGAAAAACTCTCTAAAGCCATAGGTGTGCTTCCTATTATGAGTCTTGATTTGATTTTTAATTTTCCTTCTCAAACTAAAGAACAATTACTCAATGATTTAGAAATAGCCAAAAGTTTAAAACCTCAACAAATCACAACTTATCCTTTGATGAAATCAAACCTCACAAAAGATAATATCGCAAAAACTCTAGGAGTAAGTTTTAAAGATAATGAATTTGAGTTTTATAAAATCATTGTAGATTTTTTCAAAGATTATGAAAGAAATAACGCATGGTCATTTTCTTTAGAAAAAAGTAGCTTTAATGATGAGTATGTAAGTAGCCATCATGAGTATTTAGGCGTGGGAAGTGGGGCTTTTAGTTTTTTAGATGGAGAACTTTTAATCAATGCTTTTAATTTAAATGATTATTCCAAACTCATCAAAGAAAAACAAAATGCAAATATTGCTAAAGCTAATTTTGGTAAAAAAGAAATCATCAAATATGTCTTTTTAACCGAAATGTTTACTGGTAAAATCGAAATTGATAAATTTAACAAAACCTTAGATTGTAATTTAGAAAAAGATCTTTTCATCGAGCTTTTAGGCCTTAAATTAAGTAAAGCTATAAAAAAAGAAAACAATACCTTATATACAAGTGAATTTGGACGTTATTTGTTTATGGTATTGATGAAAGACTTTTACACAGGTATGGATTTGGTGCGTGCTGTATTTAGAGATGATAAACGCTTACAAGATAAAGAACGCATTAATATCATGCAAGAAAATGTTGATCCACTTGATTTTAAAAGTATGGAGTTTAAAGGATAAAAAGCCTTAAAAAAGGCTTTTTATTAAAACGGTCTTACCACCATCATAATAGCGATGATTATAAATAATATCGTTGGAATTTCATTATAAGCTCTAAAGAATTTTCCACTTTTTTGGCAAGTATCATTTTGAAGTTGTCTATAATAATAATAATTTTGCAAATGATAAATGATCAAAAGTAAAGCACAGGTTAATTTAGCATGCATATATCCACCTACCATTAACACATCTTTATTGGCCATCATCATTAAACTTCCAGTGATTGCAGTAGCTATCATAGCAGGAGTTTGGATATAAAAATACAATTTTCTTTCTTGAATTTTCACCACTTCCACAAAGCCTTTATTATCTTTATGTTCTGTATGATAGACAAAAAGTCTTGGTAAATAAAACATTCCAGCCATCCATGAAACAAAAGCCAAATAATGCACCATTTTAATCCATAAATACCATTCATTCAAAAAATCTAACATTTTTCTCCTTTTTTATTAAAAATTTCTTTTATTAAAATCAAAGCTACGCTAATGTTAATCATCACATCAGCAAAATTAAACACAGCAAATTCAAACCACTTGTGCCAAAATACAAAATCCACCACGCCTATATGCATAAAGCGATCAAGTAAATTTGAACACCCAGCAGATAGCATAATAGCAAAAGCAATCAAATGTGTTTTAAAAAACTCTTTTTGATAAAGTAAATACCCAAACAAAGCTAAAATAAAAACAAGCTGTATATATTTTAAATACTCTCCTAAAAATGCAAACATTGAAAAGGCCACACCGGTATTATAGGTTAAAACTAAATCAAAAAATTCACCCTTATACTCAAGCCCTTGTAAAAACAAATACTTGCTTGCTTGATCTAATATAAAAATCAAAGCAAAAACAAGCCAAAATTTTAAAGGCAAGATTTTAAGCATTCAACGCTTTCATAAAAAAGCTTTCCACAACTTTCATTTCTTTTTCTAAAAGCTTAATGTCTTTTGCTTCAAGCAATAAGCGTATTAAATTTTCTGTACCTGAATACCTAAACAAACTAGCAATTCCTTTTTTTTCTAAATTTTTTTTCAACTCTTCCAAACCTGCAAGCTTACTTAAGTCTTTTTTCTCTGAAATTTTAAGATTATGCAAAAGTTGTGGATAAGGCTTAACTTGATTTAAAATTTCACTTGCACTTTTTGCTTCACTTAGCATTAAAGCACTAAATTGTAAAGCAGCTACCAAACCATCTCCAGTTTTTGCATAGTCACTAAAGATAATATGCCCACTTTGCTCTCCACCAAAATTTCCACCGCATTCTTTGAGTTTTTCAAGTACATATTTATCGCCTACATTGCAAGTTTCATGTGTGATTTTATGTTTAGTTAAAAACTCTTTTAAAGCACCATTGCTCATTATAGTGCTAACTACGCTTGATTTTAACTTGCCTTGTTTTTTCAAAAATAAAGCTAAAACACCCAAAAGACTATCTCCATGGGCTACTTCGCCTTTTTCATCCACAACAACCAAACGATCCGCATCCCCATCAAAAGCAAAACCCACATCTGCTCTAAATTTCTTTACTTCCAAAGCCAAATTTAAAGGATGTAAAGCTCCACAATTTTCATTGATATTTAAACCATTTGGCTTATCATTGATCACAATCACATCTGCACCAAGTTCTTTAAAAACCGTAGGCGCTACCTTATAAGAAGCCCCATGAGCCACATCTAAAACAACGCGCAAAGACTTTAAAGTCAGCTCTTTAGGAAAAGAATTTTTTATAGAAACAATATATCTTCCTATCACATCATCAATTCTTTTTGCTTGGCCAATTTGTGATTTTGTTGTTCTTGCTTCTTCTATGAGTTTATCATTAAAATAAATTTCTTCTATTTTTGCTTCTGCTTGCTCATCAAGTTTATTTCCATGTGCATCAAAAAATTTAATACCATTATCATAGTAAGGATTATGCGAAGCTGATATCATAATCCCTGCATCACAACGCATATCTTCAGTTAAAAACGCAATAGCAGGTGTTGGCATAGGACCTATTTCTATAACATTATATCCTATAGAAGTAAGCCCTGAAACGATAGCATTTTCTATCATATAACCGCTTCTTCTTGTATCTTTTCCTACTAAGATATTATTTGTAAGGGCTTTGTCTTTAAAATAAATTCCAGCAGCCATAGCTAAACGCATAGCTAAAAATGAATCCAAAAATTCCCCTGCTTTACCGCGTACTCCATCTGTTCCAAAAAGTTTCATTTTTTTACCTTTGATTTTAAATAGTGCAATTATAAGAAAAAAAGTTAAGTAATGTATAAATGTGAGAATTTTATAAACATTAGTTAGTAATAAAAATATATAATTTTTAAAATTTCACTTAAGGAAAATGAATGAAAAAAATCATCGCAGGGGTTGTAGTAGTAGTTTTACTAGCTATAGGGTTTTTTGCCTCAGCTTCTTACATTAACTCAATCAATGGAAAAATATTTGCTCAAATGAGCCAAGATACAGCATATTATAGTGTTGAAGATGCTAACTATACCAAAGGACTTTTAAACTCCAAAGGAAGTTTTATAGCTACACTAAATGACTTGCCTTATAGTTTTAAAGTGAATGTGGATTTTTCTAATAATTTTTTTGCAAGTAATAATGCTATCGTTTCTATTTTAAATGAAAATGAAGACTTAAAAGGCATTTTCCCAAATGAAGAAATCTTTAAAATCTTAGTTAGTGCAAAAGGTGGAGACATTAACATCGATGCAAAAATAAATGATATTAATTTTACCCGCAATGATACAAATTTAGTTTTAAATAATACATCTTTTAAGATTACAGGTTCTGAGGAATTTGTAAAAAATATGGAACTTAATCTAGGTTATGTTTTATTAGAACAACTATCTCATGAAGAAAAATTAGAAGCAAAAAATATCAAAATTTCTGAATTTCCTATACAAAAATTAAGTTTTAGTGATATTTTTAGCCCTAGTAGAAATAGTGAGCAAAACATAAGCATTGATAGTGCTAATTTTATAAGTTCTATTGCTTTTGACTTTGATAAATTAAAAATTTTTGCAAAAACAGCTCAAAATGCTCAAAATGATTATGATAGTGTTTTAAAACTAGATTTAGCTAAATTTAATCTTGCAAATGAAAACTTTATGCTAAACAACATTAATTTAGATATGAATTTTAATAATCTTTCTAAAAAAGCTTATGATAGCTTAATGCAAAACTCAAATACTGATATTTTTTCTATGATGCTTTTAGCAAGTCAGTTTTTAAAAGCAAACCCACAAATCATCTTAAATAACCTAAGCTTTGAAAAAGAAGGTAAAAAATTTGACGCAAATGGACAAACTATTTTCACTGAAAATAATATAAAATCACAATTTCACGCAAACACAGAAATTCTTCCTAGTCAAATTTGGCCTGATTTTGCAAATTTTGATACTTATTTCGTAGATAATAATGGCTCTTATGTGCTTGATTTTATCTATGATGATTCTAACAAAAGTGATGTTACAACTATCATTAATGGTGAAAGACTAACCATAAATCCACAATGACAAATTTAAGCTTAACTTTTCGTCCTAAAACTTTAGATGAGGTTTTAGGACAAGAAAATTTAGTAGAAATTTTTAAAAAATTCATACAAGTTTCAAAACTCCCTCATAGTGTATTTTTTGGTCCAGCAGGTTGTGGAAAAACCTCTTTTGCAAGGGTTATAGCGTATGAGTATAAACTAGACTTTTATGAGTTTGATGGAGGAAATTTTAAACTTGAAGAGCTTAGAAAAATACTAAGTAATTATGAAAATTCTTTATACAAACCTTTGATATTTATTGATGAGGTGCATAGGCTTTCAAAAACCCAGCAAGAAATGCTTTTAATCCCTTTGGAAAATCAAAAATGCCTTTTCATAGGTGCAAGCACTGAAAACCCTTACTTTACTTTAACTTCAGGCATAAGAAGTAGAAGTATGCTTTTTGAATTTAAAGGTTTAGAGTATAAAGACTTAGAAAAACTTGCCACAAAGGTACAAGAAAAACTCCAATGTAAAATCGATGATGATGCCAAAGACTTTTTAATCACTTCTAGCGCAAATGATGCAAGAAGCTTTTTAAATTTATGTGAGTTTGCTTTAGCTTTAGATAGTACTCATATCACGCTTGAAACTTTAAAAAAATTAAGAGCAAATGTTTTAAGCGATGGCACTTCAAGTAAAGATACACACTATAGACTAGCTAGTTCTATGATAAAAAGTTTAAGAGGAAGTGATGTGGATGCGAGCTTGTATTATCTTGCAAGGTTGATTGATGGGGGCGAAAGTGCGGATTTCATCGCTAGAAGATTAGTGATATTTGCAAGTGAAGATATCTCAAATGCAAACCCACAAGCACTTAATCTAGCCACAAGCACACTCATAGCAGTAAAAAACATAGGCTATCCTGAAGCTAGGATCATCTTAGCTCAATGTGTGGTATTTTTAGCAAGTTCGCCCAAGTCAAACTCAAGCTATCTTGCTATAAATGAAGCGCTAAATTATGTGCAAAACAATCCTGCGTTAAAAATACTCCCTTATCTTGATAATAATAACCCACAAAGAAAAAACTACCTTTACCCACATGATTTTGGTGGCTGGGTTAAGCAAAGATACTTAGAAAAAGATTTGAAATTTTATCATAGTAAAGGCATAGGCTTTGAAGCACAGCTAGACTTATGGCTAAATGATATGAAAAAAATTAAAAAGTGATTTTAAGCACAATGTAAAAATATTTTTATATAATTTTCATTTTTTGGTTCCGTAGCTCAGTTGGTAGAGCACCACCTTGACATGGTGGTGGTCGTTGGTTCAAGTCCAATCGGAGCCACCATTTTTTATTTCTTTCGATTTCTTTTATTTAAAGCACAGATTTAAAACTATTTATAAGATTTTTATTGATGATTTTATATAATATATTATAAATAAAAACAAAAGGAAAACATCATGAATCAAAGTCAATTCCAACCCATTATCAACTTCATATGGAGTGTGGCAGATGATTTACTTCGTGATGTTTATGTAAAAGGCAAATACCGCGATATTATTTTACCTATGACGATTATAAGAAGAGTAGATGCAGTTTTAGAACCTACAAAAGTTAAAGTTCTCGAAACTTACGACACTTATAAAGATAAATTTGAAAATTTAGATTTTATACTAGGTGGAAAACAAGGAAACAACCTAGGCTTTTCTAATTATTCTAAATTTAGCCTACAAACCCTTCTAAATGATCCAAAAAATATCAGAATAAATTTTGAAAATTATTTGGATTGTTTTAGTGAAAATATCAAAGATATCATCTCAAAATTCAAATTCAAAAACCAACTTGACACCCTAGAAGAATCAAACATACTTTTTGGAGTGATAGAGAGATTTTGCTCACCTAGGGTAAATTTTGGCATAGAAGATATCTTAGATGAAAAAGGAAATGTTATCCACAAAGGCTTAAGTAACCTTGGAATGGGATATGTTTTTGAAGAGCTCATTCGTAAATTCAACGAAGAAAACAACGAAGAAGCCGGAGAGCATTTTACTCCAAGAGAGATCATAGAGCTTATGACCCACCTTGTATTTTTACCCGTAAAAGAACAGATCAAAAAAGGGACATGGCTTATTTATGATAATGCTTGCGGAAGCGGTGGAATGCTCACAGAGTCAAAAGAATTCATCACAGATCCTGATGGCCTTATACAATCAAAAGCAAACATCTATCTTTACGGACAAGAAATCAACCCCGAAACCTACGCTATATGCAAAGCAGATATGCTAATAAAAGGCGAAGATCCAGATCATATAAAATTTGGCTCCACTTTAAGCAATGATCAACAAGATAAAAAATTTGATTTCATGCTTAGCAATCCGCCTTATGGCAAGTCTTGGGAAAATGATCAAAAAATTCTAGGCGTAGAAAAGAAAGGTTCAAATTCAACTTGCAATGACCCAAGATTTAGCGTAGGTATGACAAGCAAAAGCGATGGGCAAATGATGTTTTTGCTCAATATGCTTAGCAAGATGAAAACGGATACCCCTTTAGGCTCTCGCATCGCAAGCGTGCATAATGGCTCATCACTTTTTAACTCAGATAGTGGCATGGTAGCCATAAGAAAACACATCATAGAAAAAGACTATCTTGAAGCTATAGTCGCTCTACCTACAAATATGTTTTACAATACAGGAATTCCTACTTTCATATGGATCATCACCAACAAAAAGCCAGAACATAAAAAAGGCAAAGTCCAGCTTATAAACGCTACAAGCGAAGAGTATTTTTCTAAGATGAAAAAGTCTTTAGGCTCTAAACAAAATGAAATGACAAAAGAACATATAGAAAAAATCACTAAGTTATTTTTAGATAATATTTCTAACAAAGACTGCAAAATTTTTGACAATGAAGACTTTGGCTATATTAAAATCACCATAGAAAAACCAAAAAGTATAGAAGTTTTAAAAGATGATGAAAAATTTGCAAAATTCAAAGACAAAGACAAAGACAAAATCTTAGAAAAATTACAAGAGTTAGAGCAAAACCCGCAAGATTTTGAAGATAGAAACGAATTCATAAGCTTTTTAGGTGTAAAACTCAAAAAAAGCGAAGAAAACCTCATCATCGATAGTGACAAAATCAACAACACCGAAAAAATCCCACTCAAAACAAACATACAAAGCTACTACGACACAGAAGTAAAACCCTATGTGAAAAATTCTTGGATAGCTTGGGATAGTGCCAGTGTGGGTTATGAAATACTTTTTAATAAATACTTTTATACCTATACTCCACCAAGAAAGCTAGAAGAAATAAACAGCGAATTAGAAAAGCTAGAAAAAGAAGTACAAGATCTTTTAAAAGAGATCATGCAATGAAAAATTTCAAAGATAGCGGTATAGAATGGCTTGGGGAGATTCCGGAGCATTGGGAGGTGGTGAAAATCAACAAGATAGTAACTTTTGTAAATGGATATGCTTTTGAAAACTTTGATTTAAATCCAACTTTTGAAATTCCTGTGATTCGTATCGGAGATATACAAAAGGAAAAAATTTTATATGACAATTGCTTAAAAACAAAAGAAAAAGAAAAATTGAAACAATTTTTAATTAGTAATAATGATATTTTAATTGCTTTAAGTGGAGCAACCACAGGAAAAATAGCATTTTGTGATACTGATAATAAAGCTTATATCAATCAAAGAGTTGCCATTGTTAGAAGTAAATTAAAACTTGTAAAATATTATTTTTTAACTAGAGGATTTTCATTACTTATTGAGCTTGCTTGTAATGGATCTGCACAACCAAATATTTCAACCAAAGAAATAGGGGAATTTAAAATCCCACTTCCACCATTAAAAGAACAAGAACAAATCGCAAATTTTTTAGATGAAAAATGCGAGCAAATTAAAAATTTCATAGAGAAAAAAGAAAAACTCATTAGCCTTTTAAAAGAACAAAAGCAAGCCTTGATAAACGAAACCATCACAAAAGGACTTGATAAAAATGTAAATTTCAAAGATAGTGGCATAGAATGGCTTGGAGAAATTCCACAGCATTGGGAAGTAGTTAGGCTTGGATTAATATTAAAAACAGGTAGCGGTACCACTCCAGATAGTGGCAATGATAAATATTATAAAGAAGGAAAAATTGCTTGGATTAACTCCGGAGATTTAAATGATGGTTTTTTGAAAGATAGCAAAAGAAAAATAACCCAAGATGCTCTTTATGATTATCCGACTTTAAGAATTTTTGATAAAAATTCTTTAATTATAGCAATGTATGGTGCAACTATTGGAAAAACGGCTATATTAAAAATAAATGCTTGTGTTAATCAAGCTTGTTGTGTATTAGAAAAAAGCCTTTGGTATAATAATTTTTATTTATTTTTTTGGTTTAATGGATATAAAAAAGAACTTATTTCAATGGGTAGTGGGGGTGGGCAACCAAATATTAGTCAAGATATAATTAAAAATCTTAAAATTCCACTTCCACCCCTAAAAGAGCAAGAACAAATCGCAAATTTTTTAGATGAAAAATGCGAAAAAATAGATTTATTGATAGAAAAAACTGAAAAACAAATAAAACTCATAAAAGAATACAAAACCACACTCATAAACCAAGCCGTATGCGGTAGGATTAATTTATAAAAGGAGAAAAGATGGGTGAATTAATCAATAAGTTGTCAAATTATAATATTTTTAACTACTTATTTCCTGGTGTTATTGTTTGCTATTGTTTAGAAAAACTTAGTATTTATAACATATTTCATAAAGAAATTATTGTAAATGCTTTTATATGTTATTTTGTAGGATTATGTATAAGTAGAATATCATCATTAATAATAGAACCTATTTTAATAAAAACAAAAATTTTACCAAGAGAAGATTATAAAAAATATATTGAAGCATCAAAAATAGACAACAAGATAGAATTATTTAGTGAAATTAGCAATTCATATAGAACATTAATGATAAGTTTTCTTGTGATACCAATTATTAATGCATTTATGATTTATCCAAATAAATGGCAAGCTAATGATTGGAAAATTTTAATTGTATTTGTATTGCTTTCAATTCTATTTTTGTTTTCACATATAAAGCAAAACTCATATGTAATAAAAAGAATTAATAACACATTAAACAATAAGGAGAAAAAATGACAATTATAAAATCATTTTCTGTAGGAAATGGCGATATGTTTGCTATTAGACATCATAGCGATAATTTTACGATAATTGATTGCTGTATATGTGATGACAATAGAGAGCAAATATTTAACGATATAAAAATAATGTCTCGCGATAAAACAATCCATAGATTTATTTCAACTCATCCTGATAAAGATCATATTATGGGTTTGGAAAGCTTAGATAAAAAATTTAAAATATTAAATTTTTATTGTGTTGAAAATGAAGCTGAAAAAGAAGATTCCGACAAAGACTTTGAATATTATTGCACATTGCGAGATTCTGAAAAAGCTTTTTATATTAAAAAAGATTGCACAAGGCGTTGGATGAATCTAAATAGCAATGAAAGAAAATCAGCGAATATTAATATTTTATGGCCTGATATAAATGACGAACATTTCATAGATGAACTAGAAAAAGTAAAAAATAAAGAAAGTCCTAACAATATATCTCCCATTATTTTATTAGAAGCTCATGGATTTAATTTTATGTGGATGGGTGATTTAACGACAGATTTTATGGAAAAAATAAATATATATTTGCCAAAAGTTGATGTACTATTTGCACCCCATCATGGGAGAAAAAGTGGAAGAATACCTAAGAAATTACTTGAAATGTTATATCCTGCTTTGATTATTATTGGAGAAGGATCTTCAAATCATTTATTTTATGATTATTCTAAAAATTTTAATACAATTACTCAAAACAATGCTGGTGATATAACATTTGAAGTAGATAATGATGAATGTAGAATATATGTATCAAAGGAAAATTATTCTACGAAAATTCTAAATGGTAACACATTGAAAGCTGATGAAAAATTAACATATATAATAGGAGATATTTTTCTTGATGGATATTTTTTGGGAAAAATTTCAAGGACTAACAATGACTAACTACACAGAAAAGAGGCTTGAAGATTTCATAGAATCATATTTGTTAGAAAACCATGCCTATATCAAAAGAACAAATGAAAATTACGATAAAAATTTATGTTTAGATGTAGAGCTTTTTGAGAATTTTTTACAAGCTACGCAAAGTGTAGCATTAGAAGAGCTTAAAAAGCGTTGTGGACAAAACTATAAAAAAGAATTTTTTAATCGTATTTTCTCACAGATTAAAACCAAAGGCATAGTCAAAGTCTTACAAAGTTATGTGGAGATCAAAGGCATTAAAATTTACCTAGCCTTTTCAAAGCCAAACACTAGTGCAAACGAAGAAAGCGTGAAAAAATACGAGCAAAACACCCTTTCTATCATACGCCAACTTCACTATAGCACGCAAAATAAAAACTCCCTTGATATGGTGATCTTTTTAAATGGCTTGCCCCTTATCACTATAGAACTTAAAAGCCATTTCACAGGACAAAATGTCTTTCATGGCATAGATCAGTATAAAAAAACCAGAAACCCAAAAGAAGCTATATTTAGCCTTACTATAGTGCATTTTGCACTAGATAATGATCTTTGCTATATGAGTACAAAATTAGATCAAGATGCGACTACGTTTTTGCCTTTTAATCTTGGTTTAAACAATGGTAGTGGCAAAATAGGCTTAGCAAATGGAGCAGGTAACCCACCAAGTGATGGTATAAAAACAGCTTATTTATGGGAGAAAATCTTTAAAAAAGATACTTTGCTAAATTTATTTTTTAATTTTGTACAAGTTGTGAAAAAGGAAAACGAAGAAATCATCATATTTCCTCGATACCATCAATTTGATGTAGTAGAAAAACTACTCGCCCATGCAAAAGAAAACGGCACAGGGCAACGCTACTTGATCCAGCATAGTGCAGGAAGTGGCAAGAGTAATTCTATATCTTGGCTTGCACATAATCTCGTAAGCTTGCATAGACTTGAAAAAAATATCTTTGATTCTATCATCGTAGTAACCGATAGAAAAGTGCTTGATAGACAAATAAGAGAAAATGTAAAATCTTTTTCACAGAAGACAAAAGACCTAGTCGAAGCCATCACTCATGGAAGCAAACAGCTTAAAAATGCTTTAGAAGAAGGTAAGAAAATCATCATCACAACCATACAAAAATTTCCTTTCATTTTAGATGAGATCAAAACCTTAAAAAGCAAAACTTTTGCTATCATCATCGATGAAGCACACTCTAGCCAAAGTGGAAGCAATGCTCAAAAAATGGCTGAAGTCATAAGAAGCAAAAGCTATGATGAAAATCAAAATTTAGATGATGAAATTTTAGAAATCATAAAAAATAAAAAACTCCAAAGTAATGCTTCTTATTTTGCATTTACCGCTACGCCTAAACCAAAAACCTTAGAAATGTTTGGTATGCCTTGTGATGTTAATGGAGAACAAATGTTTATCCCTTTTCATCTTTACTCGATGAAACAAGCCATAGAAGAAGGTTTTATACTTGATGTATTAAAAGGCTATACAACGTATAAAAGTTACTATAAACTCATATCTTGCACAAATGACAACCCAAAATATGATAAAAAAAGAGCAAACGCAAAACTAAAAGCCTATGTCCAAAACAATATCAAAACAATCGAACAAAAATCACAAATCATGTGTGAGCATTTTTTCCAAAATAGCTTTAAAAAGATAAATGGCAAAGCAAAAGCTATGGTTGTAACAAGCTCAAGAGAAAATGCTGTGAAGTATTATCTTGTTTTTAGAGAGTATTTAAGAAAAAATTATCCACATTTTAAAGCTATAGTAGCTTTTTCAGGTGAAGTAAATTTAGAAGGTGAAATTTATAGCGAAAGTGGTTTTAATGGTTTTTCAGAAAATGCTTTAAAAGATGAGTTTAAAAAAGATGAGTATCGTTTTTTAATCGTTGCAGAAAAATACCAAACTGGCTTTGATGAGCCATTATTACATACAATGTATGTAGATAAAGCATTAAGCGGAGTAAGTGCAGTGCAAACTCTATCAAGACTAAACCGAACTTGCAAAAACAAAGAAAATACTTTCGTACTAGACTTTGTAAACACCCATGAAGATATAGCAAAATCTTTTAGTGTATTTTATGAGCAAACTTACTTAAGTGAAGCTACAGATGATAATAGAATTTTTGATTTAAAAGCAAATCTAAATGAATATGAAATTTACACCCAAGAAGAAATAGATGATTTTACAAATGCCATTTTAAAAAATGAAAAAGAAAATATCATTCATTCAAAATTAGACACAATGTTAACTAGATTTGATCAAAAAAGTGATGATGAAAAATTAGATTTTTATAATAAAGCAAGGACTTATCTTAAAGAGTATTCTTTTTTAGCTCAAATATTACCCTATGAAGATATAGAACTTGAAAAGCTTTATATACTGCTTAAAAAACTTACCAGTAAGATTATCTTACCTAAATCAGAGGACTTAGCTAAAGGAATTTTAGATAATGTGGATTTTGATAGTTATCGCTTACAACTTGATAAAACGCAAGATATCATTTTACAAGGAAATGGAGAGCTAAAACCTTCTTTTGCAGATGGTTCGAGCAAAAGTGCTGAAGCTGAATTAGAAGAGCTTTCAAACATCATTAAAGATTTTAACAACAAATACGCAAATATAGACTTTAACGAAAGCGACAAAATAGCTAAAATCTTATATGATATAAAAGATGATATAGCAAAAAATGAAGAAATACGCGAAACCTTTAACAAATCAGGTATGCAAAATTCGCGCATTAGATTTGATGAAATTTTAGAAGACAAAATTCAAGATCTTTTAAATTTAAATTTAGAGCTTTTTAGACAATTTACTCAAAATAATGATTTCAAAGACAAAATAGCAAATACAATGTTTAATATGATCTATGAAAATGCAAAATGATATCTAGGTAGTTTTACCAAACTACCTATTTTTACATATACTTTAACAAATTCGTAAATTCTTGAATTTCTTTTTCTTGATCTAAGATGATTTTTTTAGCAATATCAGTGATGGTTTTGTCTTTAGAGTAAAATAAAATTTGTTTTGAAGCATCTACCGCGCCTTGATGATGTGCTATCATCGCTTCTAGAAAGTCTTTATTGATGTTTTTGCTTTCTTTAACCGAGCTCATTAAAATCATCATTTTTTGCATTAACTCTTTTTCTTCTTGAACGAATTTTTTATAAGTTTCTTCATCAATTTGAGTTTTTGTATA
Organism: Campylobacter sp. FU_497; assembly: GCF_025772425.1. Lineage (NCBI taxonomy): Bacteria > Pseudomonadati > Campylobacterota > Epsilonproteobacteria > Campylobacterales > Campylobacteraceae > Campylobacter > Campylobacter sp. FU_497. Next base: position 29,235 of record NZ_JAKMSC010000013.1, read on the forward strand.
AAGATTTTTATCTAAAATTTCTTGAAATTCTTGAATTTCTTTTTCTTGAGCTTTGATGATATTTTGAGCGATTTTTTTCATCTCTTCACTTTTAGTATGTTCTAACAAAATCTTAGATGAGTCAATAGCACCTTGATGATGTGGAATCATATTAGCTAAAAAATCTCTTTCTATATCATTGCTTTGTACTAAAGGATTTTTCATCATAGGTTCATGCATACTCATCATGATTTGTGATGAAATACTTCCAGAAGCTCCATGATGAGCATGGTGAGAATTTGCAGCAAATAAAGCACTTGCCAAAACTAAACTTGAAACTATAGTTTTTATTTTCATTTTTTTCCTTAAACTTTTAATTTAAAATCAAAAATATATAAAAATATCACAAACTAAAATTAACAAAAAAATTCAATTTTTTTTTGTTATAATTTATTTAAAAATACACAAGGATGGAAAATGCTTAGAGAACTACTTGAGATAAAAAAAGAAATGGAACCTATAATTCATGATTGTTCAGTAAAAATTCAAGTAGCCGCAAGAGAAGTAATCGTAAGAAAAAGAGAATATGAAATTTATGGGCCTATGATAGATAGAGTATATCTTGATAATGCCATTTATATTAAAATTTTTGGTAGTGGGCGTGATACAAAAAGCACTAAAGTAGATATTAAAAACGGCCTTTATATGGTGTATGTAGCTCCTGATAAACCAACTAATCAAGAAATCATGAATAAATTAAAAATCGCATTTGAAAGTATAGATAATAAATTCATCTCAAGAATTTTAGAACTCAATAGAAGAATGAAAGAAGTGATCAATAAAACCCAAGCAACCCTAGCAAAAGCATCAAACATGAATGTTTTAATAGAAACTAATCTAGGCGAAGCAAGTGCTGCACATAAGTTTGTAATCACTATCAAATATTTAAAAGATAATCAAAAATTAGAATTAAAAAATTCAAAATCTGCAGGTAGCTTTAGAGATACCAAAAATCACATCAACCTAGTAGTAGAAAAAAGCACTGATTCAGCTATATGTGAAAAACTTTTACATGATGTTGAAATTTATTTTATAGGAAATGGAAAATAAAATTACTTTTTTACTCTCAAATTTGCTAAATGTGTCAAAGCCACCGCAATAGCATCTGTAATATCAAGTGGCTTGATATCTTTTGAAATTCCAAGCAATCTTTTTACCATGAAAGCTACTTGCTCTTTAGTAGCTTTTGCTTTACCTGTTACGGTTTTTTTCACTTGCAAAGGCGTGTATTCTGCAAATTCTCCATGAGTTTGTAAGATTTTTAGACTCAAAGCTCCACGAAATTGTGCTAGTTTTAAAACCGTTTTTGGATTATAAGCAAAAAATATATCTTCTATAGCTACCTCATCAAATTGATGATTTTTAAAGATTAGATCAAGCCCTTCACATAATTCTGTGATTTGATACTGCAAATCATTAGGTTTGATTTTGATAAGCCCTGCTTCTATGAGTTGATTTTTATTATTAATTCTTTCTACAATAGCATATCCACAATACCTAGAACCAGGATCTATCCCTAAAACTTTCAAACTTTTCACCTTTTTATTCACATAGATGTGAAATTTAAATTTTTATGTGAATAATTTTAACCATTTTTTATAAAAAATAAGCTAGAATTTTAAGTTTTACATCATAATTTATAAGAAAAATAATGAATATAAAAGATTTTTTACTTGAATTTAAAACTGAAATTAGCAATAACGAATACAATACTTACATTTCTCACTTACAATTTAGTGAAAAATTAAGTAAAAATAATATCTTAGTATTTATCGCACCAAATCATTTTTTAGCTAAATTTATACAAACAAAATACGCACAAAAATTAGCTTATTTTTATGAAGTAAAAACAGGAATTAACCCTCAAGTTAAAATCATCACAAATGATCAAAAGGTAGAGAAAAAACATTTTTCTACAGATATTTCACAGATTAAATTTCAAAGTACTATTTTAAACCCTTCTTTTACTTTTGAAAGTTTTGTTGTAGGAGATTCTAATCAATTTGCCTATGCAACCTGCAAAGCCATTACCGATAAAAGCAAACTTGGAAAATTATACAACCCTATCTTTATCTATGGCCCTACAGGACTTGGAAAAACTCACTTGCTTCAAGCTGTCGGAAATGTGTGTTTGGATAATGGATATAAAGTTATTTATGCTACTAGTGATAATTTTATCAATGATTTTACCATGCATTTAAATAACAAAACCATGAGTAAATTCCATGAAAAATACAAAAATTGTGATGTTTTACTCATCGATGATGTGCAGTTTTTAGGTAAAACTGACAAAATTCAAGAGGAATTTTTCTTTACTTTTAATGAAATCAAAGAAAAATTTGGACAAATCATCATGACAAGTGACAATCCTCCAAATATGCTAAAGGGCATAACAGAACGCTTAAAAAGCCGTTTTGCAAATGGGATCATCGCAGATATCACTCCACCTCAGCTTGATACAAAAATCGCAATTATCAAGAAAAAATGCGAATTTAATGCTATTTATCTTAAACCTGAAGTTATAAGCTACATCGCTACTTCAATGGGAGATAATATCCGAGAAATAGAAGGCATGATTACAAATTTAAATGCTCAAGCAAGGCTTTTTAACCAAGAAATCACTTTAGAAATTGTTAAAAGCTTTATGAAAGATCACATTAAAGAAACAAAAGAAAATATCAGTGTTGAAGATATACTTGCTGATGTTTCAAAAAGCTATAATCTTAAACCTAATGATATAAAATCAAACAAAAAAACACAAAATATCGTTATGGCAAGAAGGGTTGTGATATATTTAGCAAGAGAACTTACAACTATGTCTATGCCTCAACTTGCTAGATTTTTTAATATGAAAGATCATACGGCCATTTCACATAATATTAAAAAAATTCAAGAGCTAATGAGTGAAAATGAAAACTTAAAAGCCATAGTAGAAGAATTAAGAAATAAAATTTTGACAAAAATAAAAAGCACCCTGTGAATAAAAGTGAAAAACAAAAAATTTTATTCTATGAGTAAAATTTCTATAAAAAAAGACTTTTAAAAAGCATTTCACATTTTCACATTGCTTATTATTATGATAAAATAAATTTAAAAAAAACAAAGGAAGTAAAAATGAAAATTAGCATTAATAAAAACACTTTAGAATCTGCCATAGTTTTAACTAATTCTTATGTAGATAAAAAAGACTCAAGCAATATCGCTTCTCACTTACTTTTTGAAGTAGTTGAAGATAAACTAATCATAAGAGCAAGTGATTATGAAATAGGTATTAATTATAAAATCAAAAAAATTAAAGTTGAAAGTGCAGGTTTTGCAACTGCTAATGCTAAAAGTATTTTAGATATTATAAAAAGTTTAAATAACGAAGATGTAGTCTTAGAAACCATAGAAAATTTCCTTTTTATTAGACAAAAAGGAACTAAATATAAACTTCCTATGTTTAATTATGAAGATTTTCCAAATTTCCCAAGTACTGAAGGAAAAGATAAATTTGATATTGATTCAAGTGATTTAAGTAGATCTTTGAAAAAAATTCTACCTGCAGTTGATACAAATAATCCAAAGTATTCTTTAAATGGTGCTTTACTTGATATAAAAACTACTCACATTAGTTTCGTAGGAACAGATACTAAACGCTTAGCAGTTTTCACGCTAAATAAAACAAATGAAAAAGAATTTAACCTTTGTATTCCTAAAAAAGCTATTTTAGAAATGCAAAAAATCTTTTTTGAAAAAATTGAAATTTATTATGATGAAAATATATTGATTGCAAAAAATGACAATTTTGAGTTTTTTACAAAACTTATTAATGATAAATTCCCTGATTATGAAAGAGTAATTCCAAAAAATATCACAAAAGAATTTATTTTTAAAACAGAAGAATTTATGGATGCATTGAAAAAAATCAATGTAATCACTGAAAAAATGAAATTAAATTTCCATAAAGATAAACTTGTATTTGAAGGTATTAGTTTAGATAATATGGAAGCAAAAACTGAACTTGAAATGGAACTTAATATAGATGAAGAATTTAATCTTTGCATTAAAAATAAATTTATCACTGACTTTTTAAATTCTATTGAAAGTGAAACATTCAAACTTAGCATAAATGAACCTCATATGGCGTTTTTAGTTTCAAGTGAAGAATTACAAACTGTAATTATGCCAGTTATTTTATAAGGAAAATAAATGCAAGAAAATCAAAATTACGGCGCAGGAAATATTAAAGTTTTAAAAGGCTTAGAAGCTGTTAGAAAACGCCCTGGTATGTATATAGGTGATACCAATATAGGCGGTCTTCATCATATGATTTATGAAGTAGTGGATAATTCTATCGATGAAGCTATGGCAGGTTTTTGTGATACGATCAATGTAGAAATTACCACAGAAGGCTCTTGTATAGTAAGTGATAATGGTAGAGGGATTCCTGTGGGAATTCACCCTACTGAAAATATTCCTACTTTAACTGTAGTTTTAACCGTACTTCATGCAGGTGGAAAATTTGATAAAGATACTTATAAAGTTTCAGGTGGTTTACACGGGGTTGGTGTGAGCGTTGTAAATGCTTTATCAAAAAAATTAGTTGCTACAGTACATAGAGATGGAGAAATTTATCGACAAGAATTTTCAGAAGGTAAAGTCACAAGTAATTTTGAAACCATAGGTAAAAGTAAAAAAACAGGAACAATCATAGAATTTTGGCCAGATGATCAAATTTTTGAAGTGACTGATTTTGATTATGAAATTTTAGCTAAAAGATTTCGTGAACTTGCATATTTAAATCCAAAAATTACTATAAATTTTAAAGATAACCGTATAGGAAAAGCAGAAAGCTTTCATTTTGAAGGTGGTATAAGCCAGTTTGTTACAGATTTAAATAAAAAACAAGCTCTAACTAAGGCAATATTTTTCAATGTAGATGAAGAAGATGTAAATGTTGAAGTAGCATTGCTTTATAATGATAGTTATAGTGAAAATTTACTTTCTTTTGTCAATAATATTAAAACTCCAGATGGTGGAACGCACGAAGCAGGTTTTAGAATGGGCTTAACTCGTGTTATTAGCAATTACATTGAAGCAAATGCTAGTGCTAGAGAGAAAGACTCTAAAATCACAGGTGATGATGTAAGAGAAGGTTTGATAGCAGTTGTAAGTGTAAAAGTACCTGAGCCACAATTTGAAGGACAAACTAAAGGAAAATTAGGTTCAAGCTATGTTAGACCTATAGTTTCTAAGGCTTCTTTTGAATATTTGACAAAATATTTTGAAGAAAATCCTATCGAAGCAAAAGCTATCATGAATAAAGCCTTGATGGCAGCTCGTGGTAGAGAAGCAGCTAAAAAAGCTAGAGAGCTAACAAGAAAAAAAGAAAGTTCAAGTGTAGGGACTTTACCAGGAAAATTAGCTGATTGTCAAAGTAAAGATCCAAGTGAAAGTGAAATTTATTTAGTTGAGGGTGATAGTGCAGGAGGTTCTGCAAAACAAGGTAGAGAAAGAACTTTCCAAGCGATTTTACCTTTAAGAGGTAAAATACTCAACGTAGAAAAAGCAAGACTAGATAAAATTTTAAAAAGTGAACAAATTCAAAATATGATCACAGCCTTTGGTTGTGGGATCGGTGATGAGTTTGATATAGAAAAACTAAGATATCATAAAATCATTATCATGACCGATGCTGATGTGGATGGTTCTCACATACAAACTTTGCTTTTGACATTTTTCTTCCGCTTTATGAATGATCTTGTAACAAATGGACATATTTATTTAGCTCAACCACCTTTATATCGTTATAAAAAAGGACAGAAAAAAGAAATTTATCTAAAAGATGAAAAAGCTTTAAATGATTATTTGATTGAAACAGGTATAGAAAGCTCTACTTATGAGGGCATAGGATTAAATGATTTAAAAGATTTTCTAAAAATCGTTGCAGCTTATAGAAGTGTTTTAAAAGAATTAGAAAAAAGATTTAATGTGATTTCAGTGATTAGGTATTTGATAGAAAATCCTGATTTGATAAAAGCTTCTAATGAAGAATTATTTAAAGTCATAAAAGAATTTTTAGAAAAACAAAATCATAATATATTAAATTCATATATCAATGAAAATGAAATTCGTGTTTATGTACAAACTGAAAATGGTTTAGAAGAGCTTATTATCAATGATGATTTATTTGCTAATCCTTTATATGAAGAGGCAAATTATATTTATCAAAAAATCAAAGATAGAGATTTAAAATTTGATAAAGATATTTTAGAGATTTTAGATGAAGTTGAAAAAAATGCTAAAAAAGGTGCTTATATACAACGCTATAAAGGTCTTGGTGAGATGAATCCTGAACAACTTTGGGAAACAACTATGGATCCAAGTAATCGTCGTTTATTAAAAATCACCATAGAAGATGCTCAAAGAGCAAACGATACTTTCAACCTTTTCATGGGTGATGATGTAGAACCACGCCGTGAGTATATACAAGCTCATGCTAAAGATGTTAAACATTTAGATGTTTGATTTTTAAAATGAAAATTTTTTTACAAAATATTCCAAAAGTAGAATTGCACTTACACATTGAAGGCTCATTAGAGCCTAAAATGATGTTTGAATTAGCTAAAAGAAATAACATTGCTTTAAAATATAAAAGTGAAGATGAGATACAAAAAGCTTATAATTTTTCAAATTTACAAGATTTTTTAGATATATATTATCAAGGTGCAAATGTCTTACAAACCAAGCAAGATTTTTATGATTTAACCTTTGCTTATATGAAAAAGTGTAAAGAGCAAAATGTAGTTCATACTGAAATTTTCTTTGATCCTCAAACTCATACTGCTAGAAATATACCTTTAAAAGATGTTATAGAAGGAATTTGGCAAGCTTTACAAAAAGCAAAAGAAGAATTTGGAATTTCAAGTTTTTTAATCGCTTGTATTTTAAGGCATTTAAGCGAGGATGAGGGTTTAAAAACTTTAGATGAGCTTTGTTTATATAAAGATAAGCTCAAAGCCATAGGACTTGATAGTTCTGAACTTAATAATCCTCCTTTTAAATTTAAAAATTTATTTCAAAAAGCTAAAGAAGAAGGCTTTTTGTTAGTTATGCATGCGGGTGAAGAAGGAAGTAGTGAGTATATTAAACAAGCTTTAGAACTTGGTGTAAGTAGAATAGATCATGGTGTTAAATGTGAGCATGATAATATGCTTTTAAAAGAAATTATTCAAAAACAAATTCCGCTAACAATTTGTCCTTTATCGAATGTAAAATTAAAAGTTTTTCAAAATATGCAAGAACATAATATTTTAAAACTTTTACAAAAAAATGTTTGTGTTTGTGTAAATTCAGATGATCCAGTGTATTTTGAAGGATATATTTTAGAAAATTTTATAGCCTTAGATGAAACTTTTAAACTTAGTAAAGATGAGGTTAAAAAACTTTGTATTAATGCCATTAATGCTTCTTTTTTACAAGAAAATGAAAAAGAAAATTTAAGAAAGCTAATTTTTAATTTTCAAGAATGATTTTTTTACTTGGGGGAGAAAGTCACACAGGTAAGACCTTGCTTGCTCAAAAACTTCTTGAAAAATTTTCTTATCCTTATTTGAGTTTAGATCATCTAAAAATGGGTTTGATTAAAGGAATGAAAAATTTTCCTTTTAAAGTAGATGAGGATGAAAAAATAGCTGAGTTTTTATTTCCTATTGTAGATGGTATAATTCAAACTTGTATAGAAAATAAACAAAATTTAATCATTGAAGGAATTTATCTTACTCCAAAAAAGCTAAAAAAATTTCAAAATCATTCTGATGTTAAAATACTTTATATCATTTTTTCAAAAGAATATATTTTACAAAATTATGCATTAATCTATCAAAATGAAAATGCTATAGAAAAGCGTTTATTTAGTGAAAAAGAAGAAATAAACACTCTTATTTTAAATCATCAAAAACTTAAATCTCAATGTGAAAATTTAAATCTTCCTTTTATAGAAATTCAAAAAGACTATGAAGCTGAACTAAAAAATGCAATAGATTTTTTGCCTAAAAGCAAGTAAATAGTTATATAATATCTAAAAAATTATAAGGATTAAAATGCATTTTACTCAGCAGCAATTGCAACGATTAATGCTTCATTACGCAGGGAAAATAGCTAAAGATAGAAAAGAGCAAAAAATAAAATTAAATTACAATGAAGCTTTAGCTTATATATGTTATGAATTAATGGAACTTGCAAGAAAAAATTTAAGTGTAAGTGAATTGATGAGCATAGGAAAAACTTTACTTACAAGTGAAGATGTGATTGATGGTGTTGCAAGTATGCTTGATGAAATTCAAATAGAACTTCCTTTTGAAGATGGCACAAAATTAGTTACTATACATGAACCTATAGCAAATGATGATAAAATAAAAGCTGGAGAGATATTTTTATCATCAGAATTTATTGTGCTTAATGAAAATAAAACTTCTATAGAAATCAAAGTAAGCAATAAAGGTGATCGTCCTATACAAGTTGGTTCGCATTTTCATTTCTTTGAAGTGAATCGCTTTTTGTCTTTTGATAGAGAAAAAGCTTATGGTAAAAGGTTAAATATCGCTTCAGGAACAAGTGTGAGATTTGAACCAGGTGAAGAAAAAACAGTAAGTTTAATAGAATTTGGTGGTTTAAAAAAGGTTTTAGGTTTTAATAATCTTTGTGATGATTTTATCAATGATGAAAATAAAACTAAAGCTTTATCAAAAGCAAAAGAGAAAGGATTTCTTTGATTAAGATTAGCAAAAAAGACTATGTGAATATGTATGGTCCAACAACTAATGATAGAGTAAGATTAGCAGATACAGATTTAATTTTAAGAGTAGAAAAAGATTATACTTTATATGGTGAAGAAGTTAAATTTGGTGGTGGTAAAAATATCAGAGATGGTATGGCTCAAAGTGTGAGTGAGGGAGACTTTCCGGATTTAGTTTTAACTAATGCTTTGATTGTTGATTATACCGGTATTTATAAAGCAGATATTGGGATAAAAAATGGCTATATAGTAGGTATAGGAAAAGCAGGCAATCCTGATATACAAGATGGAGTTGATCCTAGCTTAATTATAGGCACAAGTACAGATATTATCGGTGCAGAAGGTTTAATAGTAACTGCAGGTGGTATTGATACTCATATACATTTCATTTCCCCAACTCAAATTGAATGTGCTTTATATAGTGGTGTTACTACTATGATAGGAGGTGGCATAGGACCAAGTGAGGGAACAAATGCTACAACTTGCACAAGTGGGGCTTATCATATACATTCTATGTTAAAAGCTACGCAAAATTACCCTATGAATTTTGGCTTTTTAGGTAAAGGAAATTCAAGTAATAAAAATGCTTTAAAAGAACAAATTATAGCTGGTGCATGCGGCTTAAAAATTCATGAAGACTGGGGTGCTACTTCTAGTGTGATTGATGTTAGTTTAAATATAGCTGATGAAATGGATATACAAGTAGCTATCCATACAGATACTTTAAATGAAGCAGGTTTTGTAGAAGATACGATTAAAGCTATTAATGGTAGAGTTATCCATACTTTTCACACTGAAGGTGCAGGTGGTGGCCATGCTCCTGATATTATTAAAATGGCAGGTTTTGAAAATGTTTTACCTGCAAGTACTAATCCTACTATGCCTTTTACTAAAAATACCATTGATGAGCATTTAGATATGCTTATGGTTTGTCATCATTTAGATAATAAAATCAAAGAAGATGTTGAATTTGCTGATAGTAGAATTCGTCCTGAAACTATAGCAGCAGAAGATAAACTTCATGATATGGGTGTTTTTAGCATTATGAGTAGTGATTCTCAAGCTATGGGACGCGTAGGTGAGGTGATTTTAAGAACATGGCAAAGTGCTGATAAATGTAAAAAAGAATTTGGTGCCTTGAAAGAAGATAATGATTTAGATGATAATTTTCGTATTAAACGTTATATAGCAAAATACACTATAAATCCTGCTATTGCACATGGGATTGATAGTTATGTTGGTTCTATTGAAGTAGGAAAATTTGCTGATTTAGTGCTTTGGCAACCTAAATTTTTTGGAGTAAAACCAAAGCTTATTTTAAAAGGTGGCTTGATAGTAGGTGCAAAAATAGGCGATGCTAATGCTTCTATCCCAACACCTGAGCCTATTATCTATGAAAAAATGTTTGGTGCAAATTTAAATGAAAATGCCTTACATTTTGTTTCTAAAGTTTCTTTAGAAGCTAATATTCCTGAAAAATTAAGCTTAAAAAGAAAATGTGTTGCAGTAAAAAATTGTAGAAATATCACTAAAAAAGACTTGAAATTTAATGATAAAGTTCAAGATATAGAAGTAAATCCACAAACTTATGAAGTAAAAATAAATGGTGAGCTTATTAGCTCTAAGAGTGTTGATTCTTTAGCTTTAGCTAGAAAATATTTTATGATTTAATGATTTTACTTCAAAATAAAATAACGCATTATGATTTAAACAAAGAATGCGATTTTTTAGAGCTTAGTTGGTTTGATACTTTTAAAAAGATATTAAGAACAACGACTTTAAAAGGACTAGATGTCGCTATAAAAATGCCTGATAATAAAGGTTTAAATCATAATGATTGTTTATATGATGAGGATTTTTTGATTTTAGTAAAAATTAAACCTGAAAAGGTTTTAAAAATTCACATAGAAAATGAATACAACCTTGCTTTAATAAGTTATCAAGTGGGCAATATGCATTTAAATTTATTTTATAAAGATCATAAACTTCTTACTTTAGAGCAAAACTCTATCATAAGGTTTTTAGAAAAATTTAATATAAAATACGAAAAATGTGAGGAAATTTTAGAGCCAAAATATATGCTTGATATGCCAAGTTTTATCCAAGTTGATCCAAATTTTAAACTTATTAAAGAATAAAGATGAATAAATTAAATTTTTTACTTTTACAAATTAGTGATTCTTCTTTTCCTATAGGAGCTTTTTCACATTCTTTTGGTTTAGAATCTTATGTGAATTTTGCTTATATAAAAAATATAGAAGATGCTAAAAAAGTTTTAAAAACTCAGCTTTATTCTAATATTTTGTATTTTGAGCTTTTAGCTTTGAAAATAGCTTATGAAAATGCAAATGATGTAAAAAATTTACTAATTTATCAAAGAAAATTTTTATCAAGTATAGTTGCAAAAGAACAAAGTCAAGCTTATGTTTTTTTAGCTAAACGCTTTGTAAAAAATGTCAGTCTTTATGGATTATTAAATCCTTTATTAAATCAATACATTAAAGGAAATCAAACTCCTATTTATCCTTTTGTGTATGCTTTATTTTGTAAAGATAATGAGCTTGATTTTATGTATGAAAGTTTTTTATTTGCTTTAATGAGTAATTTTATTAATATTCTTGTGAAAATTGTGCCTTTATCACAAAATGAAGGGCAGATTTTACTTTTTCAACTACAGCAAGATTTTCAAAAGGTTCTTTCTAAATTACAAAATTTAACTTTAAAGGATTGGTGTGAAAATCACAATATCTTAAATGATTATTTGGGTATAAAACACCAAAATTTAGCATTTAAAATTTATATTTCTTAAAAGGGTTATAATGGTTAAAATAGGCATAGGTGGTCCTGTAGGTAGTGGTAAAACAGCTTTAGTATTAAATTTATGTCAAGCTTTAAAAGATGAGCTTTCTTTGGCTGTGATTACAAATGATATTTATACAAATGAAGATGCAAATTTTTTAATCAAACAAGGCGTTCTTGAAAAAGAAAGAATCATAGGCGTACAAACTGGAGGTTGTCCTCATACAGCTATTAGAGAAGATGCTTCTTGCAATCTTGAAGCTGTTGAACTTTTACAAGAGCGTTTTAGTGATTTAGATCTTATTTTTATAGAAAGCGGTGGAGATAATTTATCGATGACTTTTTCACCTGAACTTGTGGATTTTTTTATCTTTGTTATAGATGTTGCTCAAGGAGAAAAAATTCCACGCAAAGGTGGTCCTGCTATTTGTAGATCTGATTTAATGATTATCAATAAAATAGACTTAGCTCCTTATGTGAATGCTTCTTTAAAAATCATGCAAGAAGATACTTTAAAAATGCGTGGAGATAGACCTTTTATCATGAGCAATCTTCAAACTAAAGAAGGTTTAGATGAAATCATTACTTGGATTAAAAAATACACACTTTTAAAGGATTGATTTGTTTGCTCAAAAGAGTATTTTTAAACTTACATTAGATACTATCAATGAAAAAACTATTATAAAAAATTCTTTTTTCACACCTCCTTTTAAGCTTATGAGGAATTTTTATGATAAAAAATTAACTAGTATATATGTTTTAAACTCTAGTGCTGGAATTTTCAAAGAGGATCATTTAAGTT
>NZ_JAKMSC010000014.1:0-40416 GCF_025772425.1 Campylobacter sp. FU_497
TGAAATTTATGAATTTTTTGAATTTTATATTGATATTAAATTGATCAGCATTTTTATATTGTTTCTGCTTTTTATTTTTTTATGGATTTATTTTTTTGGTAAAATACAAAAATATTTATATTTATCAAATAAAAAAATACTAATATCTTTTTTTACTATTTATATTTTTGTTATTGTGGGATTGTTTTTAGATTGTGCTAATAGATATTTTATGAAAAAACAGGGAATAAATTCTTTAGATAAAATTAATTTTACCTTTTTGCTTGATTTGCCTTTGCAAATTAGAGGTTATTATGGTGATACCGGATTGTGGGCAAATTATGTTTTTTATTTAAATAATTATCAAAATGTTGCTAATTCTTATAAAGAGAAAATAAATATTAAAAAAAGAGTCCCTTATGTAATTTTTATTGTAGGTGAAAGTACTCAAAGAAATTATATGAGTTTATATGGTTATGATTTAAAAACTACTCCAAATTTAGATATTTTAGAAAAAAATGGAAACTTGATTAAATTTAGCGACACGATATCGCCTTTTGCAAGCACTCAAGCTTCATTAAGAAGGATTATGAATTTTTCAAATATAGAAAATGATGAAAATTGGTATGATAGACTAAATATTATTGATTTATTTGAGTTAGCAGGATACAACACTGTTTTTATATCAAACCATGAACCGATGAGTGGTCATACGAGTATTACTACTGCTGTAGCAAATCGTGCCAAAGAAACTATTTTTTTAAATAAATTTACAACAGATGATAAAATTTTTACTAAAGCATTTGACGCTGAAATGTTACCACTTATTAAAGATAGAATTGATGAAAAGAATTTTTTTGTTTTACAATTGATGGGAACTCACTTTAGATATGACAGAAGATATGAGAAACAGTTTGCTAAATTTACAAGTAAAGATATAAAAAGAAATTTAGATGAGAAATTTAAAGTAAATATTGCTAACTATGCAAATGCGGTATTATATAATGATTATTTTGTCAACGAAGTGTTTAGTTTTTTCAAAGATAAAGAGGCAATTATTGTTTATATTAGTGATCATGGAGAAAGTGTCTATGAATATAGAGATAGAGCGGAACATTTTGTAACTTCAAGATTCACTGCTGAAATTCCGTTCTTTTTTATAGTTAGTGATAAATTCAAACAAAACAATCCTGAATTAGTAGATAGGATAATAAAAGCTAAAAATAGACCATTTATGATAGATGATTTGATTCATACGATGACAACCATTGGTGGCATTAAAGTCGAGGATTATGATCCCGCTAGAGATGTGTTAAGTGATAAATTTAATTCTAATAGGATTAGAATTTTTAATGGCGAAGTAGATTATGATAAAGTGTTAAAATACGAGAAAGCAAGATATTGATTTGTATAAAAGAAAATGCTATTTTCATCGCTGATGCGCATGAAAATGAGAATAGGCATGGTTTTTGGGATTTTTTGCAAGCCTTGAAAGATAAAAAAATTCAAGCCCCACAGCTTTTTTTAATGGGTGATATTTTTGATCTTTTAATTTATGAAGTAAAAGCTACTCATGGTTTTGCAAAAGCTTATATAGACTTACTTGAAGAGCTTGCTGATGAGATTGAAATCATTTATTTAGAAGGTAATCATGATTTTAATTTGGCTAAATTTTTTAAAAAAGTGAAGGTTTTTAGTATAAAACAGCAACCTTTACTTTGCGAATTTCAAGATAAAACCTTAGTAAAATTAGCTCATGGAGATATTTTTTTAAAACCTTTTTTGCAATTTTGCTTAAAAAGTTTAAGAAATCATTATCTACTATTTTTTTTAAATTTTTTAAATATTATTAATAAAGAAAAAATAACTCAAAAAATTCTAAAAAATCAAAACAAAAAACAACTTATTAGAAAAATTCCTCATTTTTCTACTTTAGTAAAAGCGCGTTTAAAGCACTATAATATAGATTTTGTGATAGAAGGTCATTATCATCAAGATGTGTTTTTAGAATACGAAAATATAAAATATTTAAATTTAGCTACTTTTGCATACAAGGAAAGTTTTTTTGTAGTAAAATATGAGCCAGAAATCAGATTTCACAAAATAGAACTTAAGGAGGCATAATGTTTGATGAGAATGTCGTTAAAACAGGTTCAAATGAAATGGAACTTGTTGATTTTCGCATCTTTAAGCAAGGCCACGATAAAGTCTATGAGGGAATTTATGGTGTAAATGTTTCTAAGGTTAGAGAAATCATTAAAATTCCTTTTTTGACTGAAATTCCAGGGGTACCTGACTATGTGGAAGGTATTTTCGATCTTCGTGGTGTGGTGATTCCTGTAATCAACCTAGCAAAATGGATGCAAATTCAAGAACCAGAAATGACAAATATAAAACCTAGGGTAATCATTACTGAATTTAGTAATGTTTTAATTGGTTTTATTGTGCATGAAGCAAAAAGAATTCGTAGAATAAATTGGAAAAATATAGAACCAGCTAATTTTGCCACAAGTGCAGGCAGCTTGGATAAGAGTAAAATTACCGGCGTAACTAAAATCGAAGGAGATGAGGTTTTGCTTATCCTAGATTTAGAAAGCATAGTGCAAGAACTTGGAATTTATACTCCACAAACTGATATTGAAGATGATAAAATTCAAAAAATTGATGGTATGGCTTTAGCGCTTGATGACAGTTCTACTGCAAGAAAACTTGTTAAAGATTTGCTTAATAAAATTGGTTTGAAAGTTATTGAGGCTAAAGATGGAGTTGAAGGTTTGCAGAAATTGCAAGAGTTACATAGTACTTATGGTGATGACTTAAGTAAACATTTAAAAATTATTGTAAGTGATGTTGAAATGCCACAAATGGATGGCTTCCACTTTGCAGCTAAAGTAAGAGATGATGAGAGATTTAAAAATATTCCTATCGTGTTTAACTCTTCTTTATCAAATGAATTTATGAGTGATAAAGGTGTTAAAGAAGCGGGTGGTGAAGGATATTTAGTTAAATTTAACGCAAGTGATTTCTTTGCTGAAATTTCTCGTGTTATTAAAAAACATGAAAAAGGTGAGGAGTAAAAATGGAAGATATTCAAGAAATACTTGAGGATTTTTTAGTTGAAGCCTTTGAATTAGTCGAGCAAATTGACCATGATTTGGTTGAATTAGAAGCAAATCCTGAAGACTTAGAACTATTAAATAGAATTTTCCGTGTTGCGCACACTGTTAAAGGCTCATCAAGCTTTTTAAATTTTGATGTTTTAACAAAACTTACTCATCATATGGAAGATGTTTTAAATAAAGCAAGACATAATGAGCTTAAAATTACTCCTGAAGTAATGGATGTGGTTTTAGAGTCTATTGATATGATGAAAACCTTGTTAAATTCTATCAGAGATAATGGAAATGATACAGCAATAGGACTTGACATAGCTCCAATTTGTGCAAGATTAACTGCTATTTCAGAAGGTGAAAGCTTAGAATCTGTTGCGCCGGCTAAAGCTGAAGAGCCAAAAGAAGAACCAAAAGCTGAAGAGCCTGAAGTTGATGTTAATAAGCTTAGCGATGATGAGGTTGAAGCTGAAATTGAAAGGCTTTTAAAAGTAAGAAAAGCTGAAGATCAAGCAAGACGTGCTGAAAAGAAAAAAACACAAGAGGCAAACCCAGCTTCAAGTAAACCAGCCGCTCAAGCCCAAAATGCAACTGCTGAGAAAAAAGTTCCTGCAGCAGGTGGTGGAAGTAGTGGTGCGAATATGGATCAAACCATTAGGGTTGAAGTTAAAAGACTTGACCATCTGATGAACTTAATTGGTGAGTTAGTACTAGGTAAAAACCGCTTGTTGAAAATTTATGATGATGTTGAAGAAAGATATGATGGAGAAAAATTCTTAGAAGAATTAAACCAAGTTGTTTCTCAACTTAGTATTGTTACTACAGATATTCAGTTAGCAGTTATGAAGACAAGAATGCAACCTATTGCAAAAGTATTTAATAAATTCCCAAGGGTTGTACGTGATTTGGGTCGTGAGCTTGGTAAGCAAATGGAGCTTGAAATTTCAGGGGAAGAAACTGAACTTGATAAGTCTATTGTGGAGGAAATCGGCGATCCTATTATGCACATGATTAGAAATTCATGTGATCATGGTATAGAAGATCCAGCAACGCGTGTGGCTAATGGTAAACCAGAAAAAGGAACGGTTAATCTTAAAGCATACAATGAAGGAAACCACATTGTAGTAGAGATTGCTGATGATGGTAAAGGGCTTGATGCTGATGTATTAAAAGCAAAAGCTATGGAGAAAAATCTAATCACAGAACGTGAAGCTGATCAAATGAGCGATAAAGAAGCGTTTGCTTTGATTTTCAAACCAGGTTTTTCAACTGCGAAAAAAATTACTAATGTTTCAGGTCGTGGCGTTGGAATGGACGTTGTTAAAACCAATATTGAAAAATTAAATGGTGTGATTGAAATCGACAGTGAACTTGGAAAAGGCACTGTGATGAAACTTAAAATCCCACTTACCTTGGCGATTATTCAATCATTGCTTGTGGGTACACAAGAAGAGTTTTATGCTATTCCTCTTGCAAGTGTTCTTGAGACAGTTAGAGTGCCAATTGATGATATTTATACTATTGAAGGTAAAAATGTACTACGCTTAAGAGACGAGGTTTTATCTTTAGTAAGACTTTCAGATGTATTTGGTGTAAAACAAGTGCTTGAAAATACTGATCAAACTTATGTCGTTGTTATCGGGGTAGCAGAAAGTAAGCTTGGTATTATAGTAGATACTTTAGTGGGTCAAGAAGAGATTGTTATTAAATCTATGGGTGAGTATTTACAAAACATTCAAGGTATAGCAGGAGCAACTATTCGTGGTGATGGTAGAGTTACTTTGATTATTGATGTTGCTGCTATGATGGATATAGCTAAAGAAATCAAAGTAGATATTAAAGCGCAAATTGAATCACAATCTAAAAAGACTGCTAAAGAAAAACCAAGTGATTATACAGTGCTTATAGTGGATGATTCTAAAATGGATAGAAATATCATGCAAAAATCACTAGAACCACTAGGTGTGAGTATTGTAGAGGCAACTAATGGTGTGGAAGCTTTAAATATGATCAAATCAGGCGAACATGATATTGATGCAGTCTTGATTGATATTGAGATGCCAAGAATGGATGGTTATACCCTAGCAGGTGAAATTAGAAAGTATTCTAAATATAAAAACCTTCCACTTGTTGCAGTAACTTCAAGAACTAGTAAATCAGACCGCTTAAGAGGTGTGGAAGTAGGAATGACTGAGTATATTACTAAGCCTTACTCTCCAGAGTACTTAGAAAATGTAGTTAGAAAAAATTTAAAACTAGGATAAGAAGATGAATGATAAATTAAGCCAGGTTTTGCAAAAACAACAAGCACAAATTGCAGAACCTGATGTAGATAAAGAAGAGGATATTATTCAGCTTGTTGGTTTTGTGGTAGGAGATGAGGAATATGCTATTCCTATTCTTAATATCCAAGAAATTATTAAACCTATAGAATATACTAGGGTTCCAAGTGTGCCTGATTATGTTTTAGGTGTGTTTAATATGAGGGGTAATGTTATGCCTTTGATTGATCTTGCAAAAAGATTTAATCAAGGTAGTTCTAAAATGACACCTCAAACTAGATATATTGTTTTAAAAGGTATGGCAAATGGCAATCAAACTCCTGCAGGTAATGCGGGTTTTGTGATAGATAGATTAACAGAGGCTATCAAAATTCACAGAAGCAGGATTGATCCACCACCTGAAACTTTATTAAAAGAAAAAGGTATGATTTTTGGTATAGGTAAAAGAGAAGAAAATATCTTGACTATATTAAAAGCTGAAGCTTTATTAAAGCGTGAGTTTTAATGATAAAGCTTTGTGCCTTTGACTTTGATTCTACGCTAATGGATGGAGAAACCATCGATATTTTAGCGCAAGAGTATAATGTTGGTGATGCTGTAAAAGCAATCACCAACAAAGCAATGAATGGTGAGCTTGATTTTTTTGAAAGCTTGAGTGCTAGAGTAGCCTTGCTTGAGGGAATGCCTATTGATCAAGTAAGAAAATGCTGTGAAAATTTACCTTTGATGAATGGCGCTAAAGAATTATGCGAGTATTTAAAAAATAAAAACATAAAAATAATTGTTTTTAGCGGTGGATTTCATGAAGGAATTGACTTAATACAAGATAAACTTCATTTTGATTTTGGTTTTGCTAACTTTTTGCATAGTAAAAATGGTATGTTAACAGGAAAAGTTGGCGGAGAAATTATGTTTAATAACTCAAAAGGTATTATACTACAAAGACTTAAGAAATTTTTAAATTTAAAAACAGAAGAAATTATGTGTGTGGGTGATGGAGCTAATGATATTTCTATGTTTAAAGAGTGTGGATTAAAAATAGCTTTTTGTGCCAAAGAAATTTTAAGATCCCATGCAGATATTTGTATAGATAAAAAAGATTTAAAAGAAATAATAAAGGTAATACAATGAAAAAATTTTCACTATGGTGTGATTTTATAGAAAATGAATTTTTAGATCATGAATTTTTAGATTTAATATACTCAAGAACAATCAACGGTGCTACTTCAAATCCTGCTATTTTTAAAAATGCGATTTTAAATTCAGCTATTTATAAAGAAAAAATCAAAAAATCAAATCTTAAAGATAAAAAAGCTTTATATGAGTATCTTGCGGTAGAAGATATAGCTAAGGCCGCAGATAAATTAGCTATTAATTATTATGAAAATAATGATGGTTTTATTAGTATTGAAATTGACCCAAGATTAAAAGATAATACTAGCTCATCTTTGGCTGAGGCAAAAAGATTATACACGCAAATTGCAAAAGAAAATGTAATGATGAAAATTCCTGCCACGGAAGCTTCTTATGAAGTAATGCAAGAATTAATGAAAAATGGTATTAGTGTCAATGCGACTTTGATTTTTGATTTTGAGCAAACTAAAAAATGCTTTGAAGCTTTAAATTTGGGTTTAAAAGAATTTAGAAAAAATAATATCGCAACCAAAAAAGAACCTCAAGCAGTTATTAGTATTTTTGTAAGTCGTTTTGATAGATTATTAAATAATCAAGTTTTAGATAAAAATTATATAGGAATTCTTACTGCAACAAAGGCTTATAATTATATCATTAAACAAAATGAAACAAATATTAGAGCTTTATTTGCAAGTACAGGTGTTAAGGGTGATGATTTAGAAAAAGATTATTATATTAAAGAATTACTCTATGATAAAGCTATTAATACTGCACCACTAGATGCTATTAAGGCTTTTAAAGGTAAGCAAATTATATTTAAAGAGCCTTTGAAAGATGAATGTATAGAGAAAAAATTAAATGCAAATATTTCAAAAGATGCTTTAAGTAAAGCTTGTAAAGATTTGCTTGATGATGGTTTGGAGCAATTTTGCATAGCTTATGAAGATATTTTAAAATCTTTATAAACTTATTTGGCTATAATTAGCGTTTATTTTTTTAGAAAGGAAACAGATGTTAGAAGGTATCGTTAGAGAGAGTATCGGTAGAAAAGCTGCTAAAGCTTTAAAAAGAGATGGTTATCTAATCGCAAACATCTACGGAAAAGGATTAGAAAACATCAATGCTGCTTTTAAAGTAAATGAATTTATTAAAGAAGTACGCAAAAAAACTACTTTAGCTTTTGATGTAAAAGTAGCAGATAAAGTATTAAATGTTGTGGTAGTTGATTATCAAAAAGATCCTGTAACTGCAGAATTAAAACACGTAGATTTAAAAGTAGCACAAAAAGGTGTTATTTCTAAATATATGGTTCCTGTAAAGATCGTAGGAACAGCTATGGGTCTTAAAAATAAAGGTGTTTTAATCCAATCAAAAAGAAGATTGAAAGTAAAATGTGCAGCTGAAAACTTACCAAATTATTTTGAATTAGATGTAACTAAACTTGATGTTGGTGATGCACTTTTAATCCGCGATGTAGTTGTACCTGAGGGTGTAACTATGGTTGATGCTGATAGAGTAGCTGTAGTTGGCGTAGAAAAAGCAAGATAAAATGACCTTAGTCGTAGGACTTGGTAATATAGGAGAACAATACGCCCAAACCCGTCACAATGTAGGGTTTATGCTAATTGACTTAATTTTGAAAGATTTGCAAACAGCAAAGCTTTCAAATGCCAAATTTAAAGGAGAGCTTTTTAAAGGCTCTTCTACTCTTTTTTTAAAACCTTCCACTTATATGAATTTATCAGGAGAAAGTGTAAAAGCTGTTAGTGAATATTATAAATGTGATAGAATCATTGTAATCCATGATGATATAGATTTAAATTTGGGTGCATTGAAATTTAAAATGGGTGGATCAAGCGGTGGACATAATGGGCTTAAAAGTATAGATAATCTTTGTGGCAATGCTTATGAGAGGGTACGCATAGGAGTAGGAAAAGGACAAGATGTAATTTCTCATGTTTTGGGAAAATTTAAACAAGAAGAACAAGAAAGTTTAACTAAGGTTTTAGAACATAGCAAAAAAGCTTTACTTGAGCTTTTAAATTCTGATATAGAAAAAATCGCTTCAAAATATTCTTTAAAAAGTTAAACGATGAGTATATTTTTTCGCTATATTTCATCTTTGTATTTAAAATCATTTTTTATTTTATTTTTTTCTTTAACTTTTTTCTTTGTAGCGATTGATTTTTTGCTCAATTTCAATAGACTACCAAAAAGTGCAAATTTAGAGCTTTTATATATATTTTTCTTAACATGCTCAGCGGCTTCTTATATACTACCTTTAGCCATAGTCCTTGCTTTGGTTTTATGTATTTTTAATATGATACGCTCGAATGAATTTGTTAGCTTGTATGCTTTGGGTTTAAGTAAAAATCAAGTGATTTTTTACCCTTTTTTATGGGCTATGTTTTTTTGTTGTGTTTATGTTGGACTTAATTTTAGCTCCTTTGCTTATGCAGATGAATATAAAAGTAATATTCTTAAGCGTGGCGTTGTAGATAGAGAGGGTGGGGAAGTTTTGATTAAATATAATGATAAATTTATTTATATACAAAAAACAAGTTCTCAAACCCTATATAATGTAAAAATCTTTGATGTAAAAAATTTAGACATTCAAAGCATAATCCACGCAAAAACTGCTAAATTTAATGGAGATTCTTGGGATTTAAATGATGCTAAAGCTACTAATGTACCGCAAAATTTGATTGTTTCAAAAGAGGGTTTAAGTATAGAAGAATTTAAAAATATTAAAGGTTTAGAAGACTTTTCTCCAAAAATTTTAGAAAGAATTTCTTTAGTAGAGAGTAATCCTTCTTATTCTATTTTAGACGCACTAGAAAGTATGGTGATTTTTGCAAAACAAAATATTTCTACTAATACACTTAGAACAAGTTTATATTCTTTAATTCTTACACCATTTTTTGCACCATTTTTGATGCTTATTGTGTATTATTATTTTCCTTTAACTGCAAGATTTTTTAATCTTGCACTTTTAGCTTTTGTGTTTTTTGTGTGCATACTTTTAGTTTGGGG
This sequence comes from Campylobacter sp. FU_497, assembly GCF_025772425.1. Lineage (NCBI taxonomy): Bacteria > Pseudomonadati > Campylobacterota > Epsilonproteobacteria > Campylobacterales > Campylobacteraceae > Campylobacter > Campylobacter sp. FU_497. Next base: position 9,539 of record NZ_JAKMSC010000014.1, read on the forward strand.
TTTATTATTTTTATTAACAAGATTGAGCGAAAATGAAATTTTACTTCCAGAGCTTGGTATAATGCTACCAGTATTTATTTTAATGAGTATAGGAAGTTTTTATTATTTTAAACACAAATAACTACAAGTGAGGTTTTTTATGGATTATTTAAAACTAGCAAAAGAATATAACACACCATTTTATATTTACGATTTTGATAAAATCAAAGAACGTTTTGCAATGTTAAAAGATGCATTTAAGGCAAGAAAATCACAAATTTTTTATGCAGTTAAAGCAAATTCTAATTTAAGTGTTTTAAAACTTTTAGCTTCTTTAGATAGTGGGTTTGATTGTGTTAGCGCAGGCGAGATTTATAGAGCTTTAAAAGCAGGAGCTAAAAATTATAAAATTATTTTTAGCGGGGTAGGTAAAAGTGCTGATGAGTTAAAATATGCTTTAGAACAAAACATACTTTATGTAAATTTAGAAAGCTATGAAGAAATGCTTCTTTTGGAACAAATTGCTAAAGAAAATCAAAAGATAGCCCGTATAAGCATAAGAGTAAATCCAAATGTAGATGCTAAAACACATCCTTATATTTCTACAGGTTTGCATGAAAATAAATTTGGTGTAGATATAGAAAGTGCTAAAAAAATGTATCTTTATGCTAAAAACTCACAATTTTTAGAGCCAGTTGGAGTGCATTTTCACATAGGCTCTCAAATTCTTGATATAAGCAGTATTCATGAAGCTTCAGTGATTGTTGCAAAATTAGTAAAAGAACTTTTAGCTTTGAAAATTAATATTAAATTCTTTGATATAGGCGGGGGTTTAGGAGTTTGTTATAAAGATGAACAAGAGCCAAATTTATATGATTATGCTCAAGGAATTTTAGCAAGTTTACAAGGTCTTGATGTGTGTATAGGTATGGAACCTGGTAGATTTTTAGTGGCAAATGCAGGTGAGTTTGTTACTAAAGTTTTATACGAAAAATTTAATGATAAAAAGCGTTTTGTGGTTGTTGATGGGGCGATGAATGATTTATTGCGTCCAAGTTTATATAGTGCTTATCATGAAATCAAGCTTTTGAGCGAAAATAAAGAAGAAAGCCTTTGTGATATTGTTGGCGGGGTTTGTGAAAGTGGAGATTTTTTAGCTAAAGATAGAAAACTAGCTAAGACAAAAGCAGGAGATTTGATCATAGTTAAAAGCGCAGGTGCGTATGGTTTTAGCATGAGTAGTAATTATAATACTCGCAATAGAGTATGTGAGCTAGCTTGTGAAAACGGCACAGTAAGAATGATTAGAAAAAGAGAAAGTTATGAGGATCAAATTGCTTTAGAGCTTGATTTTTTAAAGGATTGAAATGTTGTTTTTAGATGTGCAAGGAACTTTGATTTCAGATTATGATAAAAGTCCTATAAATGGTGCTTTAGAACTCATTAAATCTTTAAATAAAGAAAAAATTCCTTATGTGATTATCACTAATAATACCAAAAAATTAGATTTTTTAAATTATTTGCAAAATTTGGGTTTTGAAATTAATGAAAAAGTTTATATCGATCCTTTTTGTGTTTTAAAAGATCATTTAAAGCCTTGTAAAATAGCAGCTTTTGGAGCAAAAGAATTTTTAGATTCACTTCAAGAGTTAGGTTATGAGCTTGATTATAAAGATCCAAAAGCATTCTTGGTGGCAAGTTATGATGATTTTAAATTTCAAGATTTTGCTAGTATGATAGAGTATCTTAAAAATGGCGTGCAAGCTATAGCAATGCATGAAAGTAGTATTTATAAGAAAAACTCAAGGCTTTATCCAGGCGTTGGAAGTATCATGTCTATGCTTAAAAATGCATGCGAGTTTGATTATAAAGTGATAGGAAAACCTAGTAAGGCTTTTTATGAAAGTGCTTTAAATTTATTAAAACAGCAAGATTGTAATGTGAGTTTTGAAAATACTTTAATCATTAGTGATGATTTTAAAGGTGATTTGCTTGGTGCCTATGAACTTGGCATGCAAACAGCCTTAGTTTTAAGCGGTAAAATTTCTAACATTCAAGGTCTTGATACAACTAAACTTAATTTTGTATATGATAGTATTAAGGATTACTACATATTGAGGTTCAAATGAAAGAGATAGAAAAATTACGCAATAAAATCGACACTATCGATGATAAAATTTTGGCTTTACTTAATGAAAGAATGCTTCATGTTAAAGATATAGGAGTTATTAAACAAAATTTAGGTGGGAGTATTTATAGACCTGAGCGCGAAAGAGCTATTATAAATAGACTTAAAAATTATAATCATGGTTTATTAGATCAAAATGCAATAGAAGCAATTTATCAAGAAATTTTTGCTGTATCAAGAAATTTAGAAATGCCTCAAAGCATAGCTTATTTAGGCCCTGAGGGAAGTTATACGCATCAAGTAGCAAGAACGCGTTTTGGTGCTATGAGTCGTTATACTCCACTTGCAAATATAGAAGATGTTTTTAAAGAATTAGCTCACAAAGAAGCAAAATATGGAGTAGTACCTATAGAAAATAATACAGCAGGTGCAGTGGGTGTGACGCTTGATTGTCTTGGAAAATATGAAGATGTAAAAATTTTTGCTGAAATTTATATGGATATTCATCATTCTTTTGTAAGTATGAGTGAAAATTTAAAAGATATTAAACGCATATATTCTCATCCACAAGGTTATAATCAATGTAGAAATTTTTTAGAAAGTCATGATTTAAGTGAAGTAGAATTTGTAGCAAGCAAATCCACAGCTCATGCGGCTTATTTAGCTTCGCAAGATGTTACTTCAGCTGCGATTTGCTCTAAGATTGCAGCAAAACTTTATAATGTGCCTATATTATTTGAAACGATTGAGGATAATTTGGCAAATCGCACTAGGTTTTTGATTTTAAGTGATATAAAAATACCTCAAATGCCTCATTGTAAAACTTCTATTTTGGCACTTGCTGCACACAAACCAGGTGGGCTTAGTGATTTGTTATATGAGTTTAAAAAAGAGGGGATAAATTTAACAAAACTTGAATCACGCCCTATAAAAACAAGAGAATTTGTGCATAGTTTTTATATAGATTTTGAAGGACATATTGATGATGAAAATGTCCAAAGAGTATTAAAAAAAGCCGAGCATATAAAATGGCTTGGATCATATTTATCAGGAGAAAGTAATGAAATTTAATCCTTTTTTAGAAGCTATTAAAACTTATGAAAGTGGCAAGGATATGGATTTAATTGCTAAAGAATATGGTTTAAAAGAAGTTATTAAACTAGCAAGTAATGAAAATCCTTATGGCACAAGCAAAAAAGCCAAAGAAGCCATTATAAATAATGCACATTTAGCTCATTTATATCCTGATGATACTATGAGTGAATTAAAACAAGCTTTAGCACAAAAATATGATATTTTGAAAGAAAATCTCATCATAGGTAGTGGGAGTGATCAAATCATAGAATATATAGTACATGCAAAACTTGATCATTCTAAGGCTTATTTACAATGCGGGGTTAGCTTTGCTATGTATGAAATTTATGCAAAACAACTAGGAGTTAAGGTTTATAAAACCCCAAGCTTAACCCATGATTTAAATGAGTTATATGAGTTATATCAAAAGCATAAAAATGAAATTAAAGTAATCTTTTTATGCTTACCCAATAATCCTTTAGGTGAGTGTTTAGACGCAAGTGCGGTTTTTGAGTTTTTAGAAAAAATTGATGAGGATTGTTTGGTAGCTATTGATGGAGCTTATAATGAATTTGCTTCATTTAAAGATAGTAAAAAGCATATTAATCCTAAGGAATTAATCCATAAATTTCAAAATACAGTATACCTAGGAACCTTTTCTAAGCTTTATGGTTTGGGTGGTATGAGAGTAGGTTATGGTATAGCTTGCAAGGAAATTATCAATGCATTTTATAAATTAAGAGCACCTTTTAATGTGACTAATTTGAGTTTAAAAGCTGCTGTTGCTGCGTTAGATGATGATGAGTTTGTGCAAAAAACTTTGGAAAATAATTTTTCACAAATGAAACTTTATGAAGATTTTGCTAAAAATTATAAAATTCGATACATTCCAAGCTATACAAATTTTATTACTTATTTTTTTGATGAAAAAAATAGCACAGATTTATCTGAAAAACTGCTTAAAAACGGTATAATAATAAGAAATTTACAAAGTTATGGTTTAAATGCTGTGCGTATAAGTATAGGTACAGAGTATGAAAATTCAAGGTTTTTTGAAGAGTTTTCTAAAAATTTTTAGTTTGTAGGAAATAAATGGATTATAAAACTATACTGCACCAAGTAGGTCAGCTTTATCAAAATTTAAGTTTAAGACAGCGTATTATCATTGCTGCTTCTATTGTTGTTGTAGTTGGATTTTTAGTATTTTTAACCCTTTTTAGAAGTGGCTCTACAGTGGCTAGCGAGGCTGGATATTCAGTATTATTTGAAAATGCTAATACTAGTGATTCGGCGATGATAGTAACTCAACTTGAAAAAAGTGGGGTTCCTTATATTTTGCGCAATGAAGGAACAATTTTAGTTCCTAACGAACAAGTATATAAACAGCGTTTAGCTATTGCTTCTGCAGGATTATTGCCAAAAGATAATAAGGTAGGTTTTGAGCTTTTTGATAAACAAGAATTTGGTGCAACAGAAGCTGAACAAAAGGTAAAATACCAAAGAGCATTAGAAGGTGAGCTTGCTAGAACGATTGAAAGTTTAGAGCCTATTCATAGTGCTACGGTGCATATTGCTTTTGCTAAAGATACACTTTTTACCCAACAACAAGTTCCACCAACTGCTTCAGTAGCTTTGACTATAAAAGAAGGTTTAAAGCTTAATAAAAAGCAAATTATGGGGATTAAAAACTTAATTGCTTCCTCAGTAACAAAACTTACTCCTGAAAATGTAAAAATCATGGATCAAAAAGGTATTCCTTTAGATGATGAGGGTGCTTTTGAAAGTGATTTAATCGCTGCTCAAATTAAATATAAAAGAGATCAAGAATATGAATTAGAGCAAAAAATTGTTGCTTCTATTGCTCCATTTGCAGGTGGCTATGATAGGGTAGTAGCAAAGGTTAGTATTGATTATGATTTTTCTAAAGAAGAATCACAAAGTGAAGTTTATGATCCAAACACAGTTGTACGCAGTGAGCAAACCTTAGAAGAACATAGAGAAGGCTATAAAGATAAAGAAATTCAAGGTGTGCCAGGCGCTGTTTCAAACATCGGTCCTGTAGAAGGTTTAGATGATAAAGGCGCGCGCGAGGTTTATACTAAAAATCAAACCACAACTAACAATGAAATTTCTAAAAAAATTACCAACACCACTAAGCAATTTGCAACCGTTAAGAGAATTTCTGCAGCTGTTGTGGTAGATGGAAAGTATAAAGTAATTACTGATGATCAAGGAAATGTTACTAATGAATATATTCCTTTGAGTGATAAAGAAATTAAAGCGATTGAAAATCTCACTAAAGGTGCTATAGGTTTTAATCTTGCTAGGGGTGATGCGGTTGAAGTAAATAATTTGGAATTTCATAGAACAGCTAAAGTTGAAAATAAGGTTCAAACTTTTTATTCAAGATTTGTTGAGCCATTTATCCCACCTGTTAAGTATGTCTTTGCTGCGATTTTGCTTTTTATCTTTTACAAAAAAGTTATTGTGCCATTTTCTCAAAAAATGCTTGCAGATATCAAGCTTGAAGAAGAAATGGAAGGTAAAGATGGACAAGTTATTGATGAAGCTGAAGACGCTATTGAAAAATTCAATGCAGCGCGTAAGAAGGTTGAAGAGCAACTTGGCTTTGGGGATAATTTTGATGAAGATGCGCTTCAATATGATGTCTTGCTCGAAAAATTAAGAGCAGTGGCTAATGAAAAAGGTGAAGAAGTAGCATTGTTGCTACAAAAACTTGTTGAAAATGAAGCTGAATTTGGTGAGAAGGATATCTGATGATAAAGCTTAGTGAAGAACAAAAAATGGTCTATGATGACCTTTCTATGCCAGAAAAGGTCGCAATTTTTTTAATTCAACTTGGAGAAGATGTAACAACAGTTTTATTTTCTCATATGGATATTAATGTTATTACCGAAATTTCTCGCTATATTGCTTTAGCAAAAAATGTTGACAAACCAGTTGCTACTGCAGTGCTTGAGGAATTTTATACTTTATTACAATCAAACCAGTATCTAAAAAGTGGCGGTTTGGAATATGCAAAAGAAATTTTATTTAGAACTTTTGGTCCTGAAATTGCCAATAAAATTTTGGAAAAACTTACCAAAAGTATGGAAAATAACCAAAATTTTGCTTATCTTTCACAAATTAAACCACAACAGCTTGCTGACTTTATCATTAAAGAACACCCGCAAACTATAGCTTTGATTTTAGCTCATATGGATACCACTCAAGCTGCTGAAACTTTGGAGTATTTTAGTGATGAATTAAGAGCTGAAGTTGTAATAAGAATGGCAAATCTTGGGGATATTTCACCTTCAATCATCAAAAGAGTATCTGCTGTGCTTGAAAGTAAGCTCGAAAGCCTTACTTCTTATAAGGTTGAAGTGGGTGGTCCAAGAGCAGTTGCTGAAGTGCTTAATCGCTTGGGTCAAAAAGCATCCAAAACAACACTTTCTTATATTGAGCAAAGTGATGAAAAACTTGCTACAACCATTAAAGATTTAATGTTTACCTTTGATGATATTTCTCAGCTTAGCACTAATGCGATTAGAGAAGTTTTAAAAGCTGCTGATAAGCGTGATTTGATGATAGGTTTAAAAGGTGCAAGCGAGGATTTAAAACAAAAATTCATGTCCAATATGTCTACGCGTGCTGCTGAAGCTTTTGTAGAAGAAATGGGCTTTTTGGGTGCTGTGCGTGTAAAAGATGTTGAAGAGGCACAAAGAAAAGTTGTAGAAGTGGTGCAAAAACTTGCAGAACAAGGTCTTATCCAAGTGGGTGAGGCTGATGAGATGATAGAGTAAGATTATGGCAAAATTAACTAATGTAATTTCACCCGAAAACATTTCTGCTCATGTAGTTGAGGGTTATCATTTTAAAGTTATGAGTGAAATGCCCTCTAATGAAGAACAAAAACAAGAAGAAACTCAAACTATAAATCAAGCCTCTCCTGTCCAAAATACTACTCAGCAAGCAGTAGAAAATCAAACGGTAGAAACCACACCACAAGCCCCTCAACCACAAATTCAACCTGATTTTGTAGAAGATTTACTTAAAAAAACTGATGAGATGTCAGGAAATATCATTAAGCTACAAATGCAAATAGAAAGCCAAGAAGCTGAATTTAATAATCGCTTAAATACAGAATTAGAACACGCAAAAGAAAAATTTACTAAAGAAGGTTATGAACAAGCTCAAAAAAATTTTGAAAGCGAATTAGAAGCTTTAAAAGAAAAATACTTAAAAAGTGTAGAAAAGCTTGAAAATACAGTGCAAAATTTAAATAACTTTTTATCTAAAAATGAAAAAGAATTAGCCGATACAGCTGTAATTATCGCAAAAGAGGTAATTGCAAAAGAACTTGAGGAAAATTCTTCACTTATAGCCTTAAATTTGGCAAAAGAACTTATGAATGAGCTTAAAAATGCTACTAAGATAGAATTAAAATTAAATCCTGATGATTTTGAGTATGTAAAATCACATTTAGAACAAGAGCAAAGTAATATCAAATTTAGCCTTGATGATGCGATTAATAAAGGAAGTATTTTAATATTAAGTGATGCGGGTAATATAGAATCAAATCTTAACAATCGTTTGCAAAAAATCAAAAATATGGTTAATGAATGATAGATTTAAATAACTTAAATATTAAAAATATGCAAATTAAAGAGCTAGAAAATTTAGCTAATAATTTGCGTGAAGTTATTATAGATACAGTGAGTAAAAATGGTGGACATTTAAGTTCAAATTTAGGTGTAGTTGAGCTTAGCATAGGAATGCATTATGTTTTTGATGTGCGAAAAGATCCTTTTATTTTTGATGTTTCACACCAATCTTATCCGCATAAGCTTTTAAGTGGTAAAATAAATAATTTTCATACTCTAAGACAGTTTAATGGTTTAAGTGGCTATACCAAGCCTGATGAGGGAGATTATTTTGTAGCAGGACATTCAAGCACTTCTATATCTTTAGCAGTTGGAGCTTGCAAGGCTATAAGATTAAAAAATGAAGATCGTTTGCCAGTTGTATTAATAGGCGATGGAGCGCTAAGTGCAGGTATGGCATATGAAGCCTTAAATGAGCTTGGCGATAGAGAATATCCTTGTGTGATCATTTTAAATGATAATGAAATGAGTATTTCAAGGCCAATTGGGGCTATTTCAAAATACCTTTCTCAAGCAATGGCAACGCAGTTCTATCAAAAATTTAAAAAACGCATAGAAAATCTTTTAGAATACTTTCCTCAAGGTGCTTCTTATATGGCAAAGCGTTTTGAAGAGGGTTTAAGACTTATTACACCTGGACTTTTGTTTGAAGAATTAGGACTTGAATATATTGGACCTATTGATGGGCATAATTTAAATGAGGTTATTAATGCGCTCAATCAAGCAAAAGCTATGAATAAACCTTGCGTTGTACATGCGCAAACTATCAAAGGTAAAGGTTATGCATTAGCTGAAGGTAAAAATGCTAAATGGCATGGGGTAGGTGCTTTTGATAGAAGTAGCGGGGAGAGTTTAAAGGCAAATGTAAGTAAAAAAAGTGCTACAGAAATTTTTTCAAATACGCTTTTAAATTTAGCTCAAAAATATGAAAACATAGTAGGCGTAACTGCTGCTATGCCAAGTGGTACTGGAATAGATAAGCTAATGGAAAAATATCCTGAACGCTTTTGGGATGTTGCAATTGCAGAACAACATGCAGTTACTTCTATGGCGGCTATGGCAAAAGAAGGTTTTAAACCTTTTATAGCAATTTATAGTACTTTTATGCAAAGAGCTTATGATCAAGTAATTCATGATTGTGCTATTATGAATTTAAATGTAGTTATCGCTATGGATAGAGCAGGAATTGTAGGAGAAGATGGAGAAACGCATCAAGGTGTTTTTGATGTTAGTTTTTTAAGTGCTATTCCAAACATTACTCTAGCAGCTCCAAGAGATGAGGCTATGATGGAAAAAATCATGGAATATGCTTATTTTCATCAAGGTGTTTTTGCTTTTCGTTACCCTAGGGGTAATTTTTTATTAAATAATGATTTTAATCCATGTGAGATAAAACTTGCCAAAGCTCAAATTTTATCTAAAACACAAAGCGATAAAGTATTTTTAGGTTTTGGTCAAGGTGTAGCCAAAGCAAAACTAGCTTTGGATAAACTTGGTTTAGATTATGCGAGTTTGATAGATTTGATTTTTGTAAAACCTTTAGATGAAGAGCTTTTAAAAGAATTAGCAAAAGATACAAAAACTTGGTTTGTTTTTTCAGATAGTGCTAAAATAGGTGGAGTGGGAAGTTTAATTACAAATTTTTTACAAAAAGAAAATCTTTATCACATAAAGCTAGTAAGCTTTGAATTTGAAGATTGCTTTATCACGCATGGTAAGACAAATGAGGTTGAGCAGTTTTTAAAACTTGATGTTGATTCTTTATGCGAAAAGATTAAAATTTATTAAAAGATAAAAAATATCCTTTAATATAATTATTTTTTTATAAAAAAAGCGTTATACTATAGAAAAAATATTGGAGAATTTATTATGGAACTTATTCAAATGCTTAAAAACTGTGATTTAAAAGCTACTCCACAAAGACTTTGTATTTTAAAAATTTTAAAACGCCATGAACATCCTAATATAGAATCTTTATACGAAAGCATTAAGGAAGAATATCCTTCTATTTCTTTAGCTACAGTGTATAAAAATTTAAATACCTTAAAAGAACAAGGTTTGGTTGTAGAAATCAATACGCCAAATCAAAAAACTTGTTATGATATTTATGAATATCCTCATATTCATGTAATTTGTAGTAAATGTAATCATATAGAAGATGTATGTTATGAAGATAGTGGGATTAATAAATATCAAGAAGATCTTGAGAAAAAAATTGGCAATATTATTGATTATCTTGGTGTATTTGCCTATGTAAATGGCTGTAAAGCTTGTAAAAAATAAAATGGTTTGTGAAGTTCAAAGACGCTTTTTACTTGAAAATGATGATTTTATAAAAATTTTAAAAGAAGAAAAAATTACTTATTCTAAGGATAAGATACGCGTTTTTTTTACGCGTATAAGTCCTTTTTGTGATGCTAAATATAAAAAAATCAATCAAGATTATTATCAATTTTCACTTTATAAACTGCACGATATTATAGATAAAAAAACTCATAAACTCTCTAAAAAAGAATTTAAGCGTCAAAGTAAAAATGCCATAGGGGATATCATTAAAAAAACTAGAATTAGTTTTGAGATTAATGGCATTTGGTTTTTTCTTTATAAATTTAAAAATAATTTGCAAGATTTAATTATTTTGAAAGTTATTTTTCCTACTTTTGAGCAAGCAAAATGCTTTAATTTACCTCATTTTTTGCAAAACTATAAAGAAATCACAGATAATGAAAATTTTTATAGTAAAAATTTAGCATTATATGGAGATTTTTCTAAAATTTTTGATAGCACAAAATGTATTAAAATTTTAGACAAGCAAGAAGATATTAGTTTATATTTCCCAAGTCAAATTCAAAGTTTTGAAGCGGGTAAAATCTTACTTTTTGTGCTTTTAAAAAGATTAAAAAATGAAAGATTAAATTTTTTACAAAAATTGACTTTTGAAAGCTTGGAGCAATTTTTTATAAGCCTTAGGCAAATTTGTATTTTCTTTGAGTTTTTTAGCACTCTTTTTGAAAAAAGTATTCAAAATAAACTTCAAAATTATATTTTAAATTTAGAAAAACAAGTATGTAGTGATAAAAATTATAAATTTGAATTAGAAAAATATATTTTTATTTTAAGTGATGAAAAAATCAATGATATTTTTCTTGATATGGATTTTATTTTAAAGAATGATTGTGATTTTTATCAAGGAGAAAAAAATCAAATTTTAAAGTCCTTGGTAGCTTTTAAACTAAGAAAAGAATTAGTTTTTTTAAAGAAAAAAATTGTAAAATCTCAAAGAAATCTTGAAGAAGAAATAGAAAGAATAAAATTTTTATTATGCTATTTTGCAACTATGTTTGAAGTAAAAAGTATTTTAAAACTAATACTTTATTTTGAATATAATCATTTACAGCATATTTCATATGATTCATATATAATATAACAATTTGAATAAAGTATTCAATAATTAAAAATATATAGTTAGGAAAAACATGCAAAAACAAGAAAAAATAGTTAAAATGTTTGATGATATAGCACCAACTTATGATAAGGCTAATAGAATTTTAAGTTTTGGAAGTGATGTGAGTTGGAGAAAAAAAGCTTGTTTGGATGTTTTTAAATTTTCTAATAATGAACTTGATATTATCGATGTAGCTTGTGGTACGGGCGATATGATTATAGAATGGCAAAATCAAGCCTTAAAAGCAAATAAAAACATTACGAGTATAAAAGGGGTTGATCCAAGTGCGGGTATGCTTGAAATGGCTAAGAAAAAAATTCCTGAAGCAACTTTTGTGCAAGCAAAAGCACAAGAGCTTCCGCTTGAAAGTGAAAGTGCAGACATCATAAGTATAAGTTATGGCATACGCAATGTGGTAGATAGAAAAGAAGCTATAAAAGAATTTGCAAGAGTGTTAAAAAAGGATGGGATTTTACTTGTACTTGAATTTACCAAAAGAGAGCAGGGTGGTTTTATAGCTGCTTGTAGAGATTTTTACTTAAAAAATATTTTGCCAAAGGTGGGTGGATTTATCAGTAAAAATTATAGCGCTTATGAGTATTTACCAAATTCTATAGAAGATTTTTTAAGCAAAGAAGAATTTATCAAAGAATTGAGTGAGCATTTTGAAATGTTAGAGTATAAAAGCTTTAGTTTTGGTGTTTGCTCTATGTTTATTGCAAGAAAAAAATGAAAGTTTCAGAACTTAATCTAAAAGCTAAAAGTTTATTAGAATTTCATCTTGATGATATAGAGCTTAGTGGGGAAATTTCTAAAATTACCATTCATAGTTCAGGACATTGGTATTTTGACTTAAAAGATGAAAAATCAAGCATAGCTTGTGTGATGTTTAAAGGTTTTAATCAATTTGTCCAAGCTAGACCCAAGGTTGGTGATATGCTTGATCTTAGAGGTTATGTGAGTTTGTATGAAGCAAGCGGTAGGTATCAATTTATCGCTAAAAGTATGCAAAAAACAAGCCTTGGGGATTTAGAAGCTAAATTTTTAGCCTTAAAAGAAAAGCTTGAAAAAGAAGGTTTGTTTGATGCAAATGCCAAAAAAAGCATTGTTAAATTTCCTAAAAAAATAGGCATAATCACTTCTTTTACTTCAGCAGCTTTGCAAGATATGTTAAAACTAATTTCACAAAAAGAATACAATCTTTGTAAAATAACTATTTTTAATGCACTCACTCAAGGACAAAGCGCTCCAAATTCTTTGATAAATGCTTTAAAAAAAGCTGATGAATATAATTTAGATGCGATTATTTTAGCAAGAGGTGGCGGGAGTAGAGAAGATTTGTTTTGTTTTAATGATGAAGAACTTGCAAGATGTATTTTTTCTTTAAAAACGCCTATTGTTTCTGCTATTGGACATGAAATTGATTATGTTATTAGTGATTTTGTAGCAGATTTAAGAGCGCCAACTCCAAGTGCGGCTATTGATATGATTTTTCCAAATAAACTAAGCTTAGAACAAGGACTTGATGAGCTTGCTATGCGTTTTAAAAACCAAATGTTAAATCATCTTAAGTTTTATCAAAATAAAATCGATCATTTGCAAAATTTAGCCAAAGCGAAATCTTTAGAAAATGCTTTTTTTCTTAGAAAACAAAAGCTTGATTTTTTACAAAGTCAACTAAAGAGCGTTTTAAATTTAAAATTATTAAACTATGAAAATAAACTTAATAATTTTGAAGAGCTTTTAACTCAGCATAAAAATTTCTTTGATAAAAGTAAAAATTTGATAAATTTACAAAAAGATGGCAAAAATATCTCTCTTGAAAAACTAAAAAAAGGAGATATTATAAAACTTTGCTCAATAAATGAGAGTAAAGAAGCCCAAATACTATAAAAAGGAGACAAAATGAGAGTAATGAATTTTAGTGCAGGTCCTTCAAATTTGCCTGATGAGGTTTTAAAAGAAGCACAGGAGCATTTGTTTGATTATCATGGCAAAGGCTTTTCTATTATGGAAGTTTCTCATCGTGGAAAGGTTTTTGAAGAGGTGCATTTTGAAGCTATTAAAATGGCAAAAGAGCTTTATGGTATAAATGATGATTATGAAGTGCTTTTAATGCAAGGTGGGGCTAGTTTGCAATTTGCTATGATACCTATGAATTTATATATGGGTGGAGTTTGTGAATTTGCTAATACTGGTGTTTGGACTAAAAAAGCTATTAAAGAGGCTGAAATTTTAGGAGTAAATACAAAAATAGTAGCAAGTAGCCAAGAAAGTGAGTTTGATCATATCCCACAATTTGAATTTAGCGATAATGCAGATTATGCTTATATATGCTCTAATAATACCATTTATGGAACTCAGTATAAAAGCTATCCAAAGACTAAAAGTCCTTTGATAATTGATGCTTCTAGTGATTTTTTCTCTAAAAAGATAGATTTTTCTAATGTTGCTATGCTTTTTGGTGGAGTGCAAAAAAATGCAGGAATTTCAGGACTTGCTTGTGCATTTATCCGCAAAGATATGATAGAGCGTAGTAAAAATAAAAATATACCTAGCATGTTAAAATACAGTGTTTATGCTGAAAATAATTCTTTATTTAATACTCCAGCAACCTTTGCTATATATATGTTTAATCTTGAAATGAAATGGCTTTTAAATCAAGGTGGCTTAGATAAAATCAATGAACAAAACATACAAAAGGCTAAAATTTTATACGATGTGATTGATGAGAGTAATGGTTTTTATAAAGGTCATGCTAAAAAAGAAGATAGATCGCTAATGAATGTTAGTTTTAACATAAATCGTGATAAAAACTTAGAACTAGTTTTTGTAAAAGAAGCTGAAGAAAATGGTATGATAGGTCTTAAAGGGCATAAAATTTTAGGTGGAATTCGTGCTAGTATTTATAATTCTATCAGCATTGAAAAGGTTCAAAACTTAAGTGAATTTATGAAAGCTTTTGCAAAAAAACATGCTTGATTAGATAAAAAGAGGATTTTTATGAATAATGACAAAATAAGTATCATTGGTGCTAAGGAAAATAATCTTAAAAATATCAATCTAGAAATTCCTAAAAATAAGCTTATAGTTTTTACAGGACTTAGTGGAAGTGGTAAATCCACCTTGGCTTTTGGTACGCTTTATGCAGAAGGACAACGTCGCTATATTGAAAGTTTAAGTGCTTATGCAAGGCAGTTTTTAGATAAAGTGGGTAAGCCAAATGTTGATAAAATAGAAGGTTTAACTCCTGCTATTGCTATTGATCAAAAAACAACTTCTAAAAATCCTCGATCAACCGTTGGAACTATTACTGAAATTTATGATTATCTAAGACTTTTATACGCAAGGATTGGCTCACAACATTGTCATCAATGTGGCCAAAAAATCTCATCTATGAGTGCAGCAGATATCGTAGGTGAAATCTTAAAGCTTCCAAAAGGAGCTAAAATCATCATTTATGCACCGTTGATTAAAGAAAAAAAGGGAACTTTTGCAGATCTTTTGGAAAATTTAGTCGCAAAAGGCTATGTTAGAGCACAAATTGATGGGGTTTTAACGCGTCTTGATGAGGATATTGAGCTTGCTAAAACCAAAAAACATACAATAAAACTTGTAATAGATAGACTCCAAGTGCAAGATGATATGCTAGCAAGACTTGCAAGTGATATAGAAAAAGGTCTTAGTGAGAGCTTTGGCGAAGTGGAAATTGAAGTTTTAAATAATGAAGAATTAAACATACCTAAGCATTTTCATTATAGCGAGCATAATGCTTGTTTTGATTGTAAAATTTCTTTTCCTTTGCTTGAACCTTTGAGTTTTTCTTTTAATTCTCCAAAAGGCGCTTGTCCAAGTTGTGATGGTCTTGGTATAAGATATACGCTAGATATGAAAAAACTTATTAATGAAGAATTAAGCTTAGAAGCAGGAGCTATAAAGCTTTTATATGGGTTTAATAAAAGTTATTATTATAAGTTTTTAATGGCCTTTTGTGAGCAAAATGATATAAGGGTAAAAATTCCATATAATGAGTTAAGTGAAGAAGAAAAGCGTCTAGTGCTTTATGGTAATGCTAAGGAAATTAACTTTTTATGGAAAAGACATCGCTTAAGTCGTAAATTTGAAGGTGCGGTTAAATATGCCTATGAAATGCTAAAAGATGAAAAAGATTTAAGCGAGTATATGAGCGAAAAAACTTGCAAAGATTGCAATGGCCATCGTTTAAGAGCAGAAAGTTTAGCTGTAAAAGTAGCTGAGAAAAATTTGGGTGAAATTTTAGATATGAGCATAGAAAATACCACTGCATTTTTTTCAAAAGAAGCTAATTTTGCGTATTTAAGTGAGCAAGAAAGATTGATAGCTAAGCCTATTTTTAAAGAAATTAATGAAAGATTGTTTTTTCTTTATGATGTAGGACTTGGGTATTTATCTTTAGGGCGTGATGCAAGAACCATTAGCGGGGGTGAGGCTCAAAGAATTCGTATAGCATCTCAAATTGGTAGTGGTTTAAGTGGAGTGATGTATGTTTTAGACGAGCCTAGCATTGGTTTACATGAGCGAGATACGGCAAAACTCATTAAAACTTTAAGAAATCTTCAGCAAAAGGGTAATACTTTAATCGTGGTTGAGCATGATAAAATGACTATAGAAGAGGCAGATTTTATCGTAGATATTGGTCCAAATGCTGGTAAATTTGGTGGTGAGGTTGTATTTAGTGGAACTTATAAAGAATTATTAAAAAGCAAAAGCCAAACCGCCCTTTATATGAGCGGTAAAAAGCAAATTGCTCATCAAAAAAACAGAGAACAAAAAGATTTTATCAGTTTAAAAGATGTGAGTATTAATAATATTCAAAATTTAAGTGTAGATTTTCCACTACGCAATCTTGTAGCAATTACAGGCGTTTCAGGAAGTGGTAAAAGCTCATTAATTTTACAAACTTTGCTTCCATTCGCAAAAGAAGAGCTTAACCGTGCTAAAAAAGTTAAAAAACTAAGTGGGGCTAAAATAGAAGGTTTAGAAAAACTTGATAAGGTGATTTATCTTGATCAAAGTCCTATAGGAAGAACCCCGCGTTCAAATCCTGCTACTTATACAGGTGCTATGGATGAAATTCGTAATCTTTTTGCAGCTACCAAAGAAGCTAAAATGCGAGGTTATAAAGCAGGGCGTTTTTCTTTTAATGTTAAAGGTGGAAGATGTGAAAAGTGTAGTGGAGATGGTGAAATTAAAATAGAAATGCACTTTTTGCCTGATGTGATGGTAACTTGTGATGTTTGTAATGGCAAAAGATATAATGATGCAACACTTGAGATCAAATATAAAGGTAAAAGCATAGCTGATGTTTTAAATATGAGTATTATTGAAGCAAGTGAGTTTTTTACTTCTGTGCCAAAGATAAAGCAAAAACTTGATACTTTGGTAAAAGTTGGGCTTGATTATCTTACCTTAGGACAAAATGCAACTACTTTAAGTGGCGGAGAGGCTCAGCGTATTAAGCTAGCCAAAGAATTAAGCAGAAGTGATACGGGAAAAACTCTTTATATTTTAGATGAACCTACAACAGGACTTCATTTTGAAGATGTTAATAAGCTTATTTTGGTTTTGCAACATTTAGTTGATCTTGGAAACAGTGTGTTTGTGATAGAGCATAATTTAGATGTGATTAAAAATGCTGATTATATCATCGATATGGGACCTGAAGGTGGAGTTAAAGGTGGTAAGGTTATAGCTAAAGGTAGCGTTGAAGAGCTTGCTAAAAATCATGAAAAAAGTGGTTCTTATACAGGGTATTATCTAAATTTAGAACTAAAAAACACAAAAAAATAAATTGGTTGAAGTTTTACTTCAACCATAAATTTCACCTTTTTTATACTCATAAATACTTTGCATATCTTTATCACCTCTTCCTGAAAGATTTACAACTATTACACTTTTTTTCTTTAAAGTCGGACAAAGTTTTTCCAAATAAGCTAATGCATGTGAGCTTTCAATAGCGGGTATAATACCTTCTTCTTTACATAATAATTTTAAAGCATTGATGCACTCATCATCGCTAATAGCATGATAACTTGCTCTTTTGCTTTCTTGTAAATATGCGTGCAAAGGTCCTATGCCAGGGTAATCAAGCCCAGCAGAGATGCTAAAAGTATGAGCAATGTTTCCTTTATCATCTTGTAAAACTTTAGTTTTCATACCATGGATAATACCCTCTTTACCTTTAGTAAGTGTGGCTGCATGATAAGATGTATCTTTTCCTAAACCTGCTGCTTCAACGCCTATGAGTTTAACTTTTTCATCTTTTAAAAATGCATGAAAAATTCCAGCAGCATTGCTACCACCTCCAGCTGCTGCTATAATGTAATCTACTTTTTTATTTAATTTTCTAAGTTGCATTTTACATTCTTTACCTATAATACTTTGAAAATGCGTAACAATTTGCGGATAAGGATAAGGCCCCACTGCGCTTCCTACTACATAAAATACTTCTTTAGTATTTTTAACCCAAAAATTTAAAGCCTCATCTACCGCATCACTTAAAGTTTTACTTCCACTTTCTACCGCATGAACTTTTGCTCCTAAAAGCTCCATTTTATAGACATTTAAAGCTTGTCTTTTTACATCAATAGCTCCCATAAATATCTCACATTCAAGTCCCAAAAGTGCTGCTGCAGTAGCTGTTGCAAGCCCGTGTTGTCCTGCTCCAGTTTCTGCAATAATTTTTTTCTTATTCATTTTCTTTGCCATTAAGGATTGAGCTATGGCATTGTTGATCTTATGAGCTCCTGTGTGAGTTAAATCTTCTCTTTTTAAATAAATTTCGTGATTATAAAGCTTGCTTAAATTTTTAGCATAGTATAAAGGCGTAGGTCTTCCCACATAATTAGCTAAGAGTTCTTTTAATTCTGTGTTAAAATCTTTATCTTTTTTGAGTTTTAAAAAAGCTTTTTCTACTTCATCTAATGCTGTTTTTACTTCATTTGGCACAAATTGCCCACCAAATTTTCCATAATATTTTTTCATAGTATTTCCTTAAAATGATTAATAATATAAAATCAAAAATGATCAACTAAAACTAAAAATGTAAAATAAAAAATGATTAAAAATGTAGCAGTAGGCTTAACGCCAAGAAAAAGAAGCTTTGTTAAATGAGTATTCTAAATTTAGTTTAGAAAATTTTTTCCTTTCCATAGTTTTTCCTTTTAAAAAATTGCCAAATGACTTTACATTCTAAGATAATTATTATTAAAAATTCTTTAAAATGATAGTTTATAAAATAAATACTAAGAAAATTTGTAATGTTTGATTTTTTATATAATGATATAAGCTATATAGGGCTTTTTATAGTATGTTTTCTCTCTAGCACACTTTTGCCTATGGCAAGTGAGGCTTTTGTACTTGCTTTTGTGAAATTAGATTTTAATGCTTATATGGTTTTATTTATAGCAAGTTTGGGAAATACTTTGGGTAGTTTAAGTACTTATGCGTTAGCTTATTTTGGAGAGAGTCAAATTTTAGAAAAATATTTTAAAAACTCTTTATGTAAATTAGAAAAAATCAATGCAAACTTTAAAAAATTTGGCTCTTTGTATGCTTTTTTTACTTTTTTACCCATAGTGGGAGATCTTTTTGCATTAGGGCTTGGATTTGCTAAGTATTCTTTTTTAAAAGCAAGTATTTTTATAGCCTTGGGTAAATTAAGCCGTTATGCTTTTGTAATTTTCATAGCAAATTCCATTTAAAAGTCTTGATTTTAAAAGATTTAAAAGTCTAGCATTATCAATATCTTTTAAAACTTTTATAGTGTTTTTTAATTCATGATTTTTCATAGGTATTTTTGCATCTTTAAAACACCTTACCGTGCTTCCTCTAGCAAAAGTACTATCGCAAATGACATCTACTAAATACTCATCAAAATTTGCTAAATTGGGATCAAGCATATAAGCAATAGTTAATGCATCATGTATCCATGTGCCATTTGTGCCTCTTGTTTTGCTTGCATAATCAATCCAAACTCTTAAAGTTTGTACTAAAAAATCACAAAGAGGATTTTGATTTTCTAAAGCATTTAAATCTTCATGTGTGAGTATAGTTTGCATTGTTGCATTGTAAGGAACAAGTGTGATTTTAGCTCTTGAGTTTAAAACTATACTAGCAGCTTCAGGATCAAAGCCAAAATTTGTATCTTTGATATGATAAGGCATATCAAAACCTCCACCCATGATAAAAATTTCTTTTACATTTTTATCAAAATCTTTAAAAAGTTTCATCGCTATGGCTATATTTGTTAAAGGTCCTATAGCGCAAATTGAAATTTCACCTGGATTTTGCATAACAAGTTCACCCATTTTCATACAAGCATTTGGGTTTGTGTTTTCTAAAATTTTTATAGGTTTTATATGATCCCAAAGATGAGTAAGCTTAAACTCTTCTACGCTTTTATCTAATCTTTGTCTCCAAAAATGACTATCTTCACATAAAGCTTCATGAGCACCTAGATACAAAGGTATGTCTAGATTAAGCTTATTTAATAAATCTTTAGCAACGCTATAAGCGGTTAAAGCTTGTACATTACCACTTAAAGTGCTAATCATTTCAAGTTTGATTTCTTTAGAGGCTAAAATAAGCCCAAGGGCTAAACCATCATCGGTATTGGCCCCTGCTACGCCATTACCTATATCAGTATCTAAAATAAGGCGTATCATATCGCATCTTCTATTAAATTTAAATCCCTGCCTCTAGTTTCTGGCGCAAAGAAAGTTGTGATAAAACCAATTCCTGCGGTGATAACAAAATACAAGGCTATTGGCCACCAAGTACCATAATAAGCAAGCAAAGCTGAAGCTATCATAGGGGCAGTTCCCCCTGAAAGTATAGAGCCAAATTCTTTTGCTAGCGCCATTTTAGTATAACGATTTTTTGCTCCAAAAAGTTCTACACCCCACGCAGCTTGCACACCAAAAATTCCTAAAGATGCTAAAGACATACCTACGATGATAGTTAAAATTACAATAATTTCATTTTTACTATCAAGTAGCATAAAAGCAGGGAAGGCATAAAGCATTAAAAGCAAGCAAAAGGTTCTATAAGTAATGCGTCTTCCAAATTTATCACTTAAATATCCTGCTAAAGGTATAACTAAAAATCCCACCAAAGAAGCGATAACAACAGCAGTTGTGGCTACTGATTTATCAAGAAGTAAAATTTTAGTTACATAACCTACTATAAAGCCTTGTGCAAGATAAGATGGTCCATTTTCTCCTATCCTTATACCCACCATAGTCCAAAACGCACGACTTTTTTGCCAAAAAGTTCTTTCATCTTTTTTCATATGTGCTTCATTCTCATGACGAATTTTTAGCATTAATTCTTTTTGTTTTTCAAAAACAGGAGTTTCTTTTACATTTAAACGCATATAAACAGCAAAAAGTGCTATGAAGATACTTCCTATAAAAGGAATTCTCCATCCCCATTCTTTAAAACTAGCATCATCCATGCTTGTAACTAAAAGCCACACAAAAGCTGCAAGCAAGGTTCCACTATTTGATCCAAGAGCGATGATAGAAGAGATTAAACCCCTATGCTTACTAGGAGCGTATTCTCCAAGCATGACAGTCCCACCTGAAAGCTCAGCACCTGCGCCAAAGCCTTGCATAAAGCGCAAAATAACCAAACATATAGGAGCCCAAATTCCAATTATTGCATAACTTGGTATAAAACCAATTAAAGTAGTTGAAATACCCATTAATGCAATGGTGCTCATCAATACATTTTTTCTTCCGTATTTATCTCCTAAATATCCAAAAAATAAAGCTCCAATAGGTCTAGCAATAAAACCTATACCATAAGTAACAAAACTAAGCAATAATGCTATAACAGGAGTTTGCTCAGGAAAGAAAACTTCTGAAAAAACAGTAGCTGCAGCTAAACCATAGAGTGCAAAATCTGCATATTCCATAGCAGTTCCTAGCCAACATGAAAACAC
Organism: Campylobacter sp. FU_497; assembly: GCF_025772425.1. Taxonomy (NCBI): domain Bacteria; kingdom Pseudomonadati; phylum Campylobacterota; class Epsilonproteobacteria; order Campylobacterales; family Campylobacteraceae; genus Campylobacter; species Campylobacter sp. FU_497. The sequence goes on from NZ_JAKMSC010000014.1 coordinate 30,817, forward strand.
AGCCTTTTTAAAAGCCTTTTTTCCTTGTGGAGTTTGAAAATTTTCATCCGCGATTGATTTTGTTTGCAAGATTAAACCTTTATTTGAAATTTCAAAATGATAATTTTATCTAAAATGCTTAAAATGGAAATTTAATACTTTTTACCGACTTTTAAATAATTTTGGGCGATAATTATTATTATTTTTTAATATAGGAAAAAAATGAAAACTTTAACCATAATTGATACTTTTGGCTTTTTCTTTAGGCTTTTTTATGCTTTAAAGGGTTTGAAAAATTCAAAAGGCGAAGCTAGTAATATGATTAGCGGTTTTGCTAATTTTATTTATAGTTTGAAAAATGAACATCCTAGTGATATGATTATTTTTGCTCTTGATAGCAAAGGAAAAACTTTTAGAAGTGAAATTGATCCAAATTATAAAATCAACCGCACCCCACCTCCACCTGATTTATTAGCTCAAATTCCAATTTGCATTCAAATGATAGAAAAAATGGGTTTTTCAAGTTTTTCTTGCGAAGGCTATGAAGCTGATGATATCATCGCATCTTTGGTTAAAGAGTGTGAGAATAAGGATATTTTTATAAGAATTATTACTCAAGATAAAGATTTGTATCAACTTATAAAAGATGATAAAGTTAGTATTTATAGTCCTATTTCAAAAAATGATTATAATGAAGCAGGATGTTTGGAAAAATACGGGGTAAAACCTAGCCAGATAAGAGATTTTTTAGCTCTATGTGGAGATAGCTCGGATAATATCCCAGGGGTAAAAGGAATTGGTGCTAAGGGTGCTAAGAATTTACTTGATGAGTTTGAAAGTATTGAGGGAATTTATGAAAACTTAACACTAGTGCGTAATGAAAGAAGTCGTAATTTGTTGCTTGAGGGAAAAGAAAATGCCTTTTTGAGTAAAAAACTTGCTTCTTTGTATGAGGATTTAGATGTAAAAGATATGCTTTTAAATTGTGAGTATCCAAAAGATGAGCCTTTGCTTAAGATTATGGATATTTTGGAGCATTATGAATTAAATGCTTTGTTAAAAAAACTACGTACTAATCCTACTAATAAAGATAAAAATTTAGGATTTAATGCAAGATTAATTTTAGATGAGAAAGAATTATTTGACATTTTAGAAAAAATTGATGATCAAAGCATTGTTGCTTTTGACACTGAAACTACGGGCTTAGATACTAAAGAAGCAAAGATAGTAGGGTTTAGTTTTTGTTTTCATGAAAGTGAAGCCTTTTATGTACCACTTGCGCATGATTATTTAGGTGTTTGTAAGCAAATTTCTATACAAGTGGCTAAAAGGGGTATAGAAAAAATCTATCAAAGCACGGTTATAGGACATAATCTTAAATATGATTTTGAGATTATAAAAAATAATTTTAATTTACTTCCTCCAAAAAACTATGCTGATACTATGATACTTGCATGGCTTAAAGAGCCAAGTTTGCGTGTAAATATGGATGATTTAGCAAAAAGATTATTTGATTATGAGACTTTGCATTTTGAAGATTTAGTAAAAAAAGGAGAAAGCTTTGCAGGAGTGGATGTAGAAAAAGCTTGCAAATATGCAGCTGAGGATGCTTATATCACTTTAAGATTTTATTTGTATTTTTTAAAAAATTTAGAAAAGCCTTTATTTGAGCTTGCACAAAAAAGTGAGTTTGAATTTATCAAAGTGCTTATTATGATGGAAAATAATGGCATTAAGCTTGATACTCAAAAGCTTGAAAACTTAATGCAAAGTTTTAATCAAGATATCAAAATATTAAGTGAAAAAATATATGATTTAGCGGGTGAAAAATTTAATATCAACTCTCCAAAACAAGTAGGGGATATTTTATTTGAAAAACTAAAGCTACCAAGTGGTAAAAAAAGCAAAACAGGTTATTCTACTGATGAAAAGGTTCTAAATACTATTTTAGATGAACATCTGATTGTGAAAGAAATTTTATCTTATAGAGAGCTTGCAAAATTAGTTTCTACTTATTGTGAACCTTTGTTAAAATTAGCTAAAAAAGATGAAAACTCAAGAATTTATTCAAGCTTTTTGCAAACTGGTACTGCAACTGGACGCCTTTCATCAAAAGATCCAAATTTGCAAAATATCCCTGCGCATGGTCAATATGCTAAAGATTATAAATCCTGTTTTGTAGCAAAAGAAGGATTTAGCTTTATCTCACTTGATTATTCACAAATTGAGCTTAGAATGCTAGCGCATTTTAGTGAAGATGAGAAATTGCTAGAAGCATTTTCAAATGATGAGGATATTCATGCAAAAACTGCTATTATGATCTTTGGTCATAGTGATTATGAGACAAGAAGTATTGCTAAAAGTATAAATTTTGGTCTTATTTATGGCATGGGTTATAAGACTTTGAGTCAAAATTTAAAAATAGAAGCAAAGTTAGCTAAAGAATATATTGAAAAATATTTTGAGAATTTTACTAGTATAAAAACTTATTTTGAAAAGGTAAAAAATGAAGCTAAGCAAAATGGTTTTATAAAGACTTTACTAGGTCGTAAGCGTTATTTTGACTTTGAAAATGCAAAGCCTATGCATGTGGCAATGTATGAAAGAGAGAGCATTAACTCTACACTTCAAGGTTCTGCTGCCGATATAATAAAACTTGCAATGATAGAAATTGCAAAAGATTTAGATGAAAATAAACGCTTGATTTTACAAATTCATGATGAGCTTATTTTTGAAGTAAAAGATGAACTTTGTGAGGAATTTGCAAAAAATGCTAGTGATATTATGGAAAATATTGTAAAATTAAAAGTTAAATTAAAAACTTCATCAAGTATTGCCAAAAATTGGGGCGCATTAAAATAAGGAGAATAACTAATGGATCTTTCAACCATACTTGGGATGGTATTAGCTGTTGTTAGTATTTCTGTAGGGGATATTTTAGAGGGTGGTAACCCTTTGCATGTTTTGCACTTAAGTTCATTTTTGATCGTGGTTCCAACTGCAGCATTTTGTGCAATGACAGCAACTCATAAAAAATTTGTTAAAGCAGCTTATAAAGAATTAAAACTTGCCTTTAAAGGTGCAGGGGTAAATTTAAGTCAGAGAATAGCTGAGCTTGTAGAATACTCTATCATAGCAAGAAGAGACGGGCTTTTGGCTTTAGAATCAAAAACTAATGAAATTGATAATGAGTTTTTAAAAGAAACCATGATGATGATGGTTGATGGTAAGAGCGTAGAAGAGATTAAAGAAAGCATGGAAATCCAAATAGAAGAAATGGAAGAATATTACAAAGAAACGGCAGAATACTGGATCCGTTTTGGTGAAACTTGTCCTACTATGGGACTTGTTGGTGCGGTTATGGGGCTTATGCTTGCTTTGCAACTTTTAGATGATCCTCAAGCTATGGCAGCAGGTATTGCAGGAGCATTTACTGCAACGGTAACTGGAATTTTTGGTGCTTATGCTTTATTTGGACCTTGGGGTCATAAAATCAAAGCTAATGCTCATGAGCTCATTAAAGAAAGGATAGTGATTTCGCATGCTATAGTAAGTATTGCAGAGGGAGCTAATCCTAGGGATTTAGAGGCTAAATTGTTTAATTATCTTGGACAAGGCGAGCCTAGAATTTCTCAATTTGATAAGTAAGAGTTAAAAAATGGGAAAAAAACATAAATGTCCAGAATGTCCAGCAGGTGAAAAGTGGGCTGTGCCTTATGCAGACTTTTTAAGTTTGCTTTTGGCGCTTTTTATTGCTCTTTGGGCAATTTCTGAAAGTAATCCTGCTAAAACTGAAGCCTTAAAAACTGAATTTGTTAAAATTTTTGAATTTACTGCTTCAAATCCTTTAGAAAAAGAAAGTGAAGTGCATAATAAATACAGCGCACCATCTAATGCAAATGTTGAAGAGCTTGAAAAGCTTAAAAAATTAAGTATCACTCAACAAGAAAATATAGAAAAATTAAAAGCAGCATTAGATCAAAGAGAAAATAATATTGTTTTAAATTTACCTGCAAGGGTTGAATTTGCTAGAGGCAGTACGCAAATTGATTCAGCTGATGTACAAGATTTTCTAAAACGCATTAGTGAAGTTTTAAAAAGAATGCCTGCGCAAGCTCAAATAGAACTTAGAGGCTATACTGACGCAAGCGATAAAGACCCTAAAAGAAATTTTGATTTAGCAAGTAAAAGAGCTCAAGTTGTGGCTGATTATTTGATTGCTAGAGGGATTAACCCAGCTCAGCTTATAGTGGTTAGTTTTGGTGAAAATTATCCTTTGAGTACAAACAAAGAAGATGAGATAAACAATAGGGTTGAATTTTATATCCGCGTAGATTCTTCAGATAATCAAACTAGAAAGTCAGTATTGGATCAAATTGGGACTTTTAAATAACAAATAAGCAAAAAACTTATTTGTTATTCTCTCCGCCAAAACGAAGCAGTGCTGAACCCCAAGTAAAGCCTCCGCCAAAAGCATCAAGTAATATTAGTGAGCCTTGTTTTAAGCGACCTTGCTCGTAAGCATCATTCATTGCCATAGGAATTGAAGCAGCTGAGGTATTGCCATATTTTTGCACAGTAACTACGCATTGTTCATCTGTAAAATTTAATTTTTCTTGTACGGCCTTGATAATTCTTAAATTAGCTTGATGAGGTATAAAAAGATCAATTTCTTTGCTTTTTATATTATTTTTTGCAAGAATTTCAATAACATCATTACTTAGAGTATTCACCGCGATTTTAAATACCTCATTTCCTTTCATTTGCATGGAAAGTGGAGAGCAAATACTGCTTTTTTGAGCTCTTTGAGTCATTAATAAATCTCCAAATTCCCCATCGCTTGCAGTATGAGTATCTATAATAGGAAAATTATCATCTAATGATACAACTCCAGCCCCAGCTCCATCGCCAAATAACACACAAATGCTTCTATCGGTATAATCCATAATAGAGCTAATTTTTTCAGCTCCTATGATTAATACATTTTTTTTAGCACCACTTTCAACCATAGATTTAGCAAGCTCTAAAAGATAAATAAATCCCGAGCATGCAGCAGAAATATCAAAAGCAGTGATATTTTTTAAGCCCAAATTATGAGCGATTTTGCATGCGGTTGATGGCATGGTAAAATAATCAGGACTTAAAGTAGCTACAATAATCGCATCTATATCTTGAGGATTTAAATTAGCTCTTTGTATAGCCTTAATAGCTGCTTTAGTACCAAGATCGCTTGTATTCTCATCATCACTTGCTATATGTCTTTGTTCTATACCGGTTCTTCTTAATATCCATTCATTGCTAGTTTGAACCATTTTTTCTAAGTCAAAATTACTTAGAGTTTTTGTAGGGATATAAGAAGCTATACTTTTTAAGGAAGCTTTAGTTGATTTCATAATTAGAAAGTTCTTTTTCTATGATTTGATTTATATTTGATTGTGCGAAATTTAATGCTTGAAAAATAGCATTTTTTATAGCTTTTGGACCGCTTTTGCCATGACTTATAATGACACATTCTTTTACGCCTAAAAGTGGGGCTCCACCATATTCTTCATAATCAATATGGGTTTTTAATTCATTAAAAGCTGGTTTTGCTAAAAGATAGCCAAGTTTTGCTAAAAAAGATTTTTGAATTTCTTGTTTTAGAAGCTTTGTAATAACACTCGCTACACCTTCGCCGGTTTTAAGTAAAATATTCCCATTAAATCCATCACATACTAATACATCTATAGTACCATTAAAGATATCTCTACCTTCAGCATTTCCTACAAAATTTGGAAGTTGCTTTAAGAGTTGATGAGTTTCCTTGGTAAGCTCATTTCCTTTGCATTCTTCTTCACCATTTGATAGCAAAGCAACTCTAGGTTTAGCAATTTTTAAAATCTCTTTAGCATAGGCTTCACCCATGATAGCAAATTGAAATAAATGCTCACTTTTACAATCAACATTTGCTCCAACATCTAGTACAAGTGTTCTTGAATGGATATTTGGCATTAAAGTAGCTATTGCAGGTCTAGCAATATTTGCTAATCTTCCAAGTCTTAATGTAGCTAAACTCATGGTAGCTCCACTATGTCCAGCAGAAACAACAGCTTTTGCTTTTTGATTTCTTACTAATTCTATAGCCTTGTAGATAGTACTGTCTTTTCTTTTTAGTGCATCTGTGGAATTTTCTTCCATAGCAAATACATCAAAAGCTTCTTCGTATTCTATATATGAGTTTAATTCTTGAGGTATTAAGGTTTTAAGCTTTTGAGGATCCCCTACCAAGATAGCTTTAAATTCACGCTCTTTTAAAGCCTGAATCACACCTTCTATAATAGGTTTTTCCCCAAAATCACCACCCATTGCATCAATAGCAATGCTTGTCATCGTTATTAATATTCCTTAGTTACTGGATTTACACGGTGAGGCATTTTATAGCTACCATCTTTGTCTTTTATAGGCATAGGTAGGGTAACTTTATAATGAGTTCTGCGTTTTGCTGCACGAGTTTTACTCACTCTTCTCTTAGGTACTGCCATTTTTTACTCCTTTGTTAATTTGAACATTTATTGCAATAAAAATAATCACTTAAATAAGATTGTAACTCACTTGTGGCAAGCTCTATTAAATCTATATGAGAGTCAAAAAACTCCATAGTATCACTTAAAGTGTTATTTTCATCTTTAAAAATTCCATCGCTTGCAAAAAGCTCTATATTTTGATCGATTTCAAGCTCCATTTCATCGCCGCAGCGATCACAGTTTCTATAAACAAAGCCTTTGAAATTAGCCTTTATTTTTGCTAATTTTGGATTAACTTTTGTAATAGTTCCTTCAAAAACTATATTATCAAGATCTAGTTTAAAAGGGTAAGCTATAGAGCTAAGCTTTGCAAAAGCGATTTTCATTATAAAATTTCAGTTTTTGAAAAGAAAAATTCGATTTCAATTTTCGCATTTTCTAAGCTATCACTTCCATGAACTGCATTTGCATCAATACTATCTGCAAAATCTGCTCTAATAGTACCAGGAGCTGCTTCTTTTGGATTTGTAGCACCCATTAATTCTCTGTTTTTTAATACAGCATTTTCGCCTTCTAAAACAGAAACCACAACTGGACCACTGATCATAAATTCAACTAAATCTTTAAAAAAAGGTCTGTCTTTGTGTACAGCGTAAAATTCTTGAGCTTCTTTTTCTGAAAGCTGTATTTTTTTTGTTGCTGCTATTCTTAGACCATTGCTTTCAAAGCGTGTTAAAATTTGACCAATAACACCTTTTTTAACTGCATCAGGTTTAATAATAGAAAGTGTTTTTTCCAAAATCGTCCCCTTAATTTAAATAAGTTTTATATTTATAAAAGAGCTAATTATACCAAAAAATGCTTTAAAATTATATAAAATTTAGAGTTTATAGAAGAGTTTGTAAGTAGCTTGAAACCAAGATACTTACATTAAATTATTAAGCAAATACTGGAGTTGAACCGTCTCTTAAATCACTTCCGATGTTATCACGGCTTGGTTGTCCGCTAACTACATCACTCCATACAATACAGCCATCAGTTGGGCAAGCGCTTGCACAGGCTGGTTGGTCATTGTGTCCTACACACTCAACACATTTATCAGCATAAACATAATATCTATCTTCGCCCTCAGGATTGTTTGCATCATCTACGATTGCGCTTACTGGGCATTCATCTATACAAGAACCACATGCTATACAAATATCAGTAATTTTAACTGCCATTTTTTACTCCTTAATATTAAATGTTAAATGCAAGATTATCAAAATTGTCTTAATTTTATTCTTAAAATCTTTTAATTTTGATAATAAAATTAAATTATGGATAATTTTACACAATTAATAAATTTTTAAATTTACAAATGATATTATTTTGTTACAAATAAAATTTATTAATTAGGAGATAAAATTATGGTAGTAACTAAAAAAGCTATTGATTTTACAGCACCTGCTGTATTAGGTAATAATGAAATAGTAGGAGATTTTAATCTTTATAAAAATATAGGACAAAAAGGTGCGGTAGTATTTTTCTATCCAAAAGACTTTACTTTTGTTTGCCCATCTGAAATTATTGCTTTTGATAAAAGATATCAAGATTTTAAAGATAGAGGTATTGAAGTAATCGGCGTATCTTGCGATAATGAATTCTCTCACTTTGCTTGGAAAAATATGCCAGTAAATCAAGGTGGTATAGGTCAAGTTAAATTTCCTTTAGTAGCTGACTTAACAAAACAAATTGCTAGAAATTTTGATGTTTTATTTGAAGAAGCAGTTGCTTTAAGAGGCTCTTTCTTGCTTGATGCTGATGGAACAATCCGCCATGCAGTAGTTAATGATTTACCACTTGGAAGAAACATTGATGAAATGATTAGAATGGTTGATACTATGTTATTTACTAATGAGCATGGTGAAGTTTGTCCAGCTGGTTGGAATAAAGGTGATGAAGGTATGAAAGCTGATCCTAAAGGTGTAGCTGATTACTTAAGCAAAAACGAAGGTAAATTATAATCAAAAGCCTACTATATGTAGGCTTTATAATCTTTTTTATTCTTTCTATGGTTTATATATTTTAAAAATATTATTTCTACATTTTTTGTTATTTAAATTACATTTTTTATCAATTTTAAATCAAATAATACAATTTTAATCTTATTTGTCAATACAACATTCAATACAAGGAGTAAAAAATGTTTCAAAGTATTACAGGTAGATTAACTTTGGTGATTGCTATTGTGAGTATTATAGTGCTTGCAGTGGTTAATGGTATGAGTTATTACAACTCTAAAGAGGACACTTATACTTATCTTGAAGAAATTCAAAGGAAAACTATGCTTGATACAGCTGAAGTTTTTTCTATATATTCACATGCAAAAAGAAGTGCAATAGCGACTTTAGCGGAAGAAATTGTAAAGCAAGATTTTTCTAATGATGAAAATATATATAAATTTTTAGAGGCTTTTAAAAAGGCAAATAGCTTTGACATTATATATTTTGCGCTAGATGAAACTGGAAAACATTATAAATCAGATCATACTTATTTGGATAAATCTAAAGGATTTGATGTTAAAACTAGAGCATGGTATATTAAAGCTAAAGAAGAGAAGAAATTAATCGTATCAGATCCATATTCTAGCTTTGCAGATGGTAAAATGAAAATTGCATATGCAGTACCTGTGTTTAAAAATAATCAATTTATAGGGGTAGTTGGTGGAGATTATGATTTAGAAAGATTTTCAAAAGATGTATTATCAGTTGGAAAAAGTTCTCAAGCATATACAGCCATATATGATATAGAAGGAAATGCATTTTTTCATCCAGAAGTTGAAAAAATAGGTAAAAAAGACAAACTAAGTGAAAATATTTCTGCTTATATGAAAGCAAATCCTCAATTTTTAGATCCAAAAAATGAAAGCGCAATTGCTTATATACCTAATGAAGAAGGAACTGTAGAAGCAGTTATGTGTACTAATTCTTTTAGTTCTAAGTATAAAGTTTGTACAGTTACTAAGGAAAAAGTGTATTCAGAAAAAGCAAATAGTGCTTTAATTAAACAAGTGCTTGCTGCATTTGTAGCTATATTAATTGCATTAGCATTAATTAAAATTGTTATAAGCAGGCTT